>JBDHYS010000287.1:0-2942 GCA_039811505.1 Paludibacteraceae bacterium
TTCATCGGCAGAGTTGTAGTTGATTTGCGCGTTATTTCTTTTTGCAATTTCAAGCCTTAACTCCGGTTCAAACGTGCCTTCAATGTGTAAATGAAGTTCAGCTTTTGGGATTTGCTGAATGTATTGTGTGAGTTTTTCGTCCATTGTAAAAAATTTATTTATAATTAGTTTTTGCTAAAAGATTTTATTTGTTAACGAATTAGTTTTTGCAACGCTTTGTCTATTTTTTCAAAATTAAATTGTTTTGTAATTTCTTTTTTGTATTGCACAATTTCATCGTTGCACAGATTTCCAATGCTTCCTTCGTGCGTGTGATTTATCTCTTTTTTAGGAATAAATTCTCCGTTTTCTATTTGCAAACCAACTTTACGATAGGCATCTCTAAAAGGAGTTCCTTCTATTACCAAGCGATTTACTTCTTCCACGCTAAACAGAAAATCGTATTTTGAATCGGATAAAATATCATTGTTCACCTCCATTTTTTCGGTCATGGCAGCCGTTATTTCCAAACAATCTTTCAATTCTGAAAAAGCAGGTAAAATTATCTCTTTAATAATCTGTAAATCACGGAAATAACCCGAAGGTAAATTATTTGTAATCAATGTAATTTGTTGCGGAATGGCTTGTAGTTTATTGCATTTCGCTCTGGTCAATTCAAACACATCAGGGTTTTTCTTGTGAGGCATAATGCTCGAGCCGGTTGTAAATTCATCAGGCAAACGGATAAATCCAAAGTTTTGAGAAGTGAACAAACAGGCATCGTAAGCAAATTTTGAAATAGTAGCAGCGATATTTGCGAGTGCTGTTCCTACCATTCGTTCTGTCTTTCCTCTACCCATTTGTGCATACACAACGTTGTAATTCATCGTATCAAAACCCAATAAATCGGTTGTCATTTGCCGATTGAGTGGAAAAGAAGAGCCATAACCGGCAGCAGAACCGAGCGGATTTCTGTTCACAATTTTCCAAGCAGCTAATAAAAACTGTAAATCATCGGCTAAGCTTTCGGCATACGCTCCAAACCACAAACCAAACGAAGAAGGCATTGCAATTTGTAGATGCGTATAACCCGGTAGTAAAATATCTTTATAACGTTTACTTTGTTTGATTAATGTATCAAAAAGGGTGGAAACCGACTGTGTGATTTCTTCCAATTCGGCACGCATAAAAAGTTTTAAATCGACCAAAACTTGATCGTTTCGAGAACGGCCACTATGAATCTTTTTGCCAATATCGCCCAATTTTTCAGTCAGAAGCAATTCAACTTGCGAGTGTACATCTTCCACTCCCTCTTCAATTGCAAAATCTCCCGCTTCAATTCGGGTGTAAATGTTTTTCAACTCTGCCGAAAGTATATTTTTTTCATCGGATTTCAATAAACCAATGGAACACAACATTTCGATATGAGCCAACGAACCCAAAACATCGAATTTTGCTAAATAAAGATCCAGTTCTCTATCCAATCCAACTGTAAATTGCTCAATTCTTTTATCGACTTGCGTTGTCTTTTCCCAGATTTTCTTCATTTGACGTTGTTGTAATTACATTCGACTCTAAAATCGTAGTCAGTGCATCTGCAATCGTGTTAATTCCCGATTTTATTTTTTTATCCACCATCATTTTTATCATCATCGGCAAATCGGCTTTGATGGTGAGTTTCATTTTTGTCTGATTGTCATCTATTTTTACCAATTGAATCCAACCATTTGCTTGAATTGGAGAGTTTTCTGCTTCTAATTTTATGGTCTTAAAATGTTCTCTCTGGACAATACGAAAGCCCACTTTTCCCATACCCGTAACATCAAAATGGACAGAATCAGCATCCGATTCAAAGTTATTAAAATAAGTACCTATTTTTTCTCTATTTTCTTCGGATGATTCTTGAAATTTTTTGATATTCTCAAAATTGCTAAGCGTATTAAAAATCTGTTCTTGTGATCGAATAATTGTTTTTATTTCGCTTTCGTATGTTGTCATATAATTTATTATTAACGATTTTTTAATCTTTTTTCCAAACAGCCGGATTCATTCGCCACTCACGAAGCATAACCAAGTCTTCCGGTGTAATATAATTTGAGCTAAGTGCTTCTGTCAGAACAGCATCATAATTACTTAATGTGGTGAGTTTTACTTTTGTCGCTTTAAATTTATCTTCTGCATTTACAAAACCATACGTAAAAATTGCCACCATTCCGAGCACATTTGCTCTGTCGTTACGCAATGCTTCAACAGCTTTCAAACTACTACCTCCCGTGGAAATCAAATCTTCAATTACCACCACTTTTTGGTTGGGTTTTAAATCGCCCTCGATTAAATTTTCTAATCCGTGATCTTTTGGACTTGAACGTACATAAACAAATGGCAATCCCAATTCGTCGGCAATCAAAGCACCTTGTGCGATTGCTCCTGTAGCAACTCCTGCAATCACTTCCACATCCGGATATTGCTCCATAATCAGCCGCACAAGTGAGTTTTTTATATAAGTGCGAACCGATGGATACGATAATGTTTTTCGATTATCGCAATATATAGGAGATTTCCAACCCGAAGCCCAAACAAAAGGATTATTCGGCTGAAGTTTTATAGCTCTAATTTTTAAAAGTTTTTCGGCAATATTTTTTTCGATAGTTTTCATTTTTAAATTGTCTTTAAGATACGATTTCGCTAAATATTTGATTTTTAGCAAATCACGATTGCATAAATAAAGTTGATTGAATTTGCAAAAATAACCAAACTAATTTGAATAATAAAGTTAAAAAAAATCATTCAACGGGAGGTAAAAAAGCATCTTCAATATGGTCAATAATAAATTTCCCCCCTTTCGGCAGAACTGAAATAACATCAAACCGCGTTTCACCCATCCAATTAAACAAATGAATATATTCATAGTCAACAACAAAAGAAAGCGAGAATACAAAATAAAACAAATCAAGCAAAATGAA
>JBDHYS010000288.1:0-2932 GCA_039811505.1 Paludibacteraceae bacterium
TACATCAATGCTTCACCTATTTCCTTTTCGTTTTTATAGATAAAAGCACAATCAATGTGTCTGTAACCAATTTTCACAGCATCAATTACAGCTTGATAAACTTCATTTGGCTTCGAAAGCCACGTTCCTAAACCAATTTTTGGGATGGAATCCCCATTTTTAAAATATAAGAAAGACATAAAATTTCAATTTATTTTTTTAAAATAAAAACACACTACCCTATTCCTTCGTATTCAAAGCCCAATTCGGTTAAATCATTTTTGTCATAAATATTTCTTCCGTCCAAAATCAAAGGATTTTTCATTCCATTTTTAATTATTTTCCAATTTGGCATCCGAAATTCTTTCCACTCTGTTACCAATAAAAGTGCATCTGTTTCTAAAACAGCATCGTAAATATCATTGGCAAAATAGATATTGGCATAAATTAATTGTGCTGCTGCATCAAGATTTTCTTGTTGTTTTTCTAAATTTTTAATGTGTTGTTGAGCTGCACCCATTGCAATCGGGTCAAAACAACGGACTGAAACTCCGTTTTTCAACAATTCGTCGATTAAAACAAAAGCCGGTGCTTCTCTAATATCATCTGTTTTTGGTTTGAATGCCAAACCCCAAATCGCAACAGTTTTTCCACTCATCTTATCGCCCCAACGTTTTTGCAATTTACTAAACAACACATTTTTTTGTCGATTATTAATTGCTTCAACGGCTTCTAAAAGTTGTAGATTATACCCGTTGTTATTTGCAATTTGAATAAGTGCTTTCACGTCTTTCGGGAAACAAGAACCGCCGTAACCGATTCCAGCATAAAGAAATTTGCTTCCGATTCTTTCATCAGCACCAATTCCTTTTCGCACCATATTGATGTTTGCACCCACTAATTCACACAAATTGGCAATATCGTTCATAAAACTTATACGTGTCGCAAGCATTGCATTGGCAGCATATTTTGTCATTTCAGCCGATGAAATATCCATAAAAATTACCCTGAAATTATTCAGCAAAAACGGGCGATAAAGTTTTGTTAGCAATTCTTTTGCTTTTTCGCTATCCGTACCCACAATTACTCTGTCTGGGCTCATAAAATCGTTTATCGCATCTCCTTCTTTCAAAAACTCTGGATTTGAAGCCACATCAAAAGGGGTTTTTACATTTCTTTCTGCCAATTTTTGATTGATAATTGATCGCACTTTTTCCGCAGTTCCAACAGGCACCGTACTTTTTGTAACAATTAATTTGTACGATTCAATAGTTTGTCCAATTTCCTCTGCAACGTTCAAAACATATTTTAAATCGGCACTTCCATCTTCGTGTGGTGGAGTTCCCACCGCAATAAAAACCACATCGGATTGTTCCAAACCCTCAGCAAGTTGTGTTGTGAAATGGAGTCGATTTGCTTTTGAATTTCGAGAAACCATATCTTCTAAACCCGGTTCGTAAATGGGAATAATTCCTTTTTTCAGGTTTTCGATCTTTGTTTTATCCACATCAACACAAGTTACCTCAACGCCCATTTCGGCAAAGCAAGCTCCGGAAACTAATCCGACATAACCCGTTCCTATAATCGTTATTTTCATCTTTTAATTTCTATTTTTTTGATGATTAAAATCTATTTGGCAGAATTTCAATGTAATTTTTGATTTTGTAAAATTAAGAAAAAAAGTATGAAATTGAAAATCTTAAACTTTCATAATTGCATTTTACACCTAAACCTAACAAGAATTAAAAACCTATAAGGTTTGATAATTCATTTTTTTAAAAATTATACACGCAATGCCTTTAGTCATTAAAAGATTAGCTCATTTTTTATCTAAAAACTTTGGTGAAAATTGAAAAATGTTGTACCTTTGCACACTATTTATCAATATAATGTCTAACTCACTAATTTTCAAAAAACTAACAAAAGAAAATGGAAGAAAATGAAAAATTGCAAGAGGAAGTAAACGTTACTCCCGAAGCAGTAGAAGAAACCCCAAAAACAACCCCAGAAGTGAAAGAAGAGCCAGTTGCAGAAGTTACACCAGAGGTAAAAGAAGTAATTGAAGAAGCTCCTTCCGCTACTAAAAACACCCCCAAAGAAGAGGTAAAACAGGTAAAACCTCAAGAAGATTTTGATTGGGATGCGTATGAAAAAGGCGATGTTATTTCAGAAAAATCACACGTAGAATTGGAAAAAATCTACGATGGAACCTTAAACGCTATTAAAGACCATGAAGTTGTAGAAGGTACTGTAACTTCAATGAACAAACGTGAAGTTGTAATCAATGTAGGATTTAAATCAGACGGAATTGTGCCAATGAGCGAATTTCGATATAATCCAGATCTGAAAGTAGGTGATAAAGTTGAAGTTTATATTGAAAGCCAAGAAGACAAAAAAGGTCAATTATTACTTTCACACAAACAAGCACGTGCATCCCGCAGTTGGGATCGTGTAAATGTGGCACTTGACACACAAGAAATCGTAAAAGGATTTGTTAAATGTCGCACAAAAGGCGGTATGATTGTCGATGTTTTCGGAATTGAAGCATTCTTGCCGGGTTCACAAATTGACGTGAAACCGATTCGCGATTACGATGTATTTGTAAATAAAACGATGGAATTCAAAGTTATTAAAATCAACCAAGAATTCAAAAATGTTGTCGTTTCACACAAAGCTCTTATTGAAGATGAAATTGAACAACAGAAAAAAGAAATTATTAGCAAACTTCAAAAAGGACAAGTTCTTGAAGGTATTGTTAAAAACATCACTTCTTACGGAGTATTTATCGATTTGGGCGGCGTAGATGGATTAATTCACATCACCGACTTATCTTGGGGTCGCGTAAATCATCCGGAAGAAATTGTGGAGTTGTATCAAAAACTGATTGTAGATATTTTATGAATTATTTGGGATGATTGATAGTTATTCACATAGAGGGTATATGAGAATCATT
>JBDHYS010000289.1:0-2928 GCA_039811505.1 Paludibacteraceae bacterium
TTTTAGTAAATACAAAAGAAAATGACGATATGAAAGGATTGATGAAAGCTCTGAATCGCGGTGTAAATGTTAGTGCCCTTTTAATTGCCATTGCAACTTTTGGAATACTCTATTTCTTAAAATTAGACAATTGGATTGGATTATCTTTTTCAGTAATTACAGGTCTTATCGCCGGAATTATTATTGGTCAATCTACTGAATATTATACCTCTCACTCGTATAAACCGACACAAAACATTGCTAAAAGCGGTGAAACAGGTCCCGCCACAGTCATTATTTCAGGTATTGGAATAGGAATGTTATCCACTGCAATTCCTGTTATTACGATTGCAGCCGCTATCACTATTGCATTTCTTAGTGCAACCGGTTTTGATGTTCAACACATGGTTTCAGCAGAAAATTTAAGCAAAGGATTGTACGGAATCGGAATTGCTGCCGTAGGAATGTTGTCCACACTCGGAATTACACTTGCAACCGATGCTTACGGACCAATTGCAGACAATGCAGGAGGAAATGCCCAAATGGCAGAATTGGAACCTGAAGTTCGGAAACGTACTGACGCTTTAGATGCTTTAGGAAACACAACCGCTGCAACCGGAAAAGGATTTGCAATCGGTTCTGCTGCTTTAACAGCACTTGCATTGTTAGCTTCATACATTGAAGAGATAAAAATTGGATTGGTAAGAATTGGTGAAAAGACATTGACATTGGCAAATGGTGATGTTATTGAGACAGCAAAAGCAACCTTTGTTGATTTTATGAACTATTACGAGATAAATTTAATGAATCCAAAAGTGTTGGTTGGCGTGTTTATCGGTTCGATGATGGCATTTTTGTTTACAGGATTAACGATGAATGCAGTAGGACGTGCAGCACAAAAAATGGTGAATGAAGTTCGCCGTCAATTCAGAGAAATAAAAGGAATTATGGAAGGAAAAGCGACACCGGATTATGCTCGTTGCGTTGAAATATCCACAAAAGGGGCACAAATCGAAATGTTGTTGCCTTCTTTGCTTGCTCTTATTGTTCCTATCGTAACAGGTCTCATTTTTGGCGTTTCTGGAGTGATGGGATTGTTGGTTGGCGGTTTAGGTTCGGGATTTGTGTTGGCTGTGTTTATGGCAAATTCCGGCGGCGCTTGGGACAATGCTAAAAAATATGTAGAAGATGGAAATCATGGAGGAAAAGGCTCAGAAAGTCATAAAGCATGCGTTGTGGGTGATACTGTTGGCGATCCATTTAAAGACACTTCCGGTCCGTCTCTGAATATTTTAATCAAATTGATGAGTATGGTTTCAATTGTGATGGCAGGATTAACGGTTACGTGGAGTTTGTTGTAATTTACCACAAAACTTGTTTAGATAATTGATTTTGAGCTCCTTTTTTATGAAAAGGGGCTCAAATTTTATCCAAATGAATCAATGATTTTCTTACACAACACAATTGTTTTTTTAATTGGAAACAATGTCGTTCCAAAAAGATAATACGTTCCACCATCGCTTATTTGAAGTTTTTTCTTCAATTCTTGTGGAGAAATCGGAAAATTTCTGGTAGCAACATTTGCCGTTTTGGTAATTTTTTGAATTTCTGATTTGGCGTTTTTATCAAACAGAAAAATTTCTTCAACAGTAAAAATTCTACCCGGAAAATTCTCAATTAACTCATCGGAAGTGTAAAGATGAGAATTTATATGTAATTTCGAGAGGTTAAATTTACTGCCTATAAGTTGAAAAGCTCCACTTTTAAGGATGGCACTGTTGGGTTCGTACAGAAAAGTAGAAAATTGATTGGCTATTTTTATTTCGGTATTGTTTTCTTCCTTTTTCAAAAAATGAAATGAATCTACCTTGTTGTTTTTACGATAGTTATAGGTATTTATTTTATTATTTTCTGTTTCATTCTTGTTTAGGATAACCAACACTTCTTTGCACTCATTTTCAACGGAAATAATCTCAATTTGAGAAATGAAAGGCAATTCTCGGAACAAACTCGAAATATCAATCATTGGCGAAAGTTTAATCATCACGTTGTTTGATTTTTCTAATAATTTGGGAATTAGCACTTTCACGTTGGGTTCGCAATCATCAAGAAGCATCACTTTTTTACCGTCTTTTCCTCTTCGTGCCGGATCTAAATAAATCCAATCAATCTGTTCTTCAATCGTATCCAAATAATTTTCGGCAAAATCATTGATTATTTGAATGTTATCTCTCCTTAGAACCGCAAAATTATGCTTTCCGATTCGACAAAGTTCTTCGTTCTTTTCTACATAAAAAACAGTGTCAAAATGGAATGAGAAAAAATAAGAATCGACACCAAAACCGCCGGTCAAATCAACCAATTTCTCACCTTTGCACCGCATTGATTTGTGCTTTGCGGTGATTTCAGATGAAGATTGTTCCAGTGATAATTTTTGAGGATACAGAATTTCGGTGTTGTTCCAAAATGCAGGAATTTTTGATTTTATTTTTTGCTTTCCGATAATTTGGCGAATTGCTGTTTCAAAATCCACATTTGGGAATTTGTTCTTCTGTAAGGAGAGTGAAAACACATCACTTTCAGTGTATTTTTGAATAAATTCTTTTGTTGCCCTATCCATTCAATTAGTTCATATTGAAAGTGGTGGACACAATTTTAAATTCTGTTCGCCGATTTATCTGATTGGCTGTTTCTTGTTGCTCGCTTGGAAGTGTTTCGATAAAGCTACGCGTCAATTCTTTCCCCTGTACTAAAAAATCGTACATTTTTGCCGTTTCAGCATCTACAACAAAAGGTTTTACTCTGCCGTAGCCAATCGCTTTTAATCTTGCTCCATCTACTCCGGCTTCTATCAGATAATCAATAACAGATTGAGCACGGCGAACGGATAACAATCTATTGTATTCATCACTTCCTTTTAAATCGGTGTGTGAACTAAGCTCAATGGTG
>JBDHYS010000290.1:0-2924 GCA_039811505.1 Paludibacteraceae bacterium
ATGCTCAATTTTTAATTCTGCATTTTTGGACACCGATAACATATATGTTTTATCACGAATCGTTTTTGCATGTTTTTTTCAATATGCTGATGCTTTTTTGGTTTGGAAGATTCTTTTTACTTTATTTTTCACAAAAACAACTGTTATCTCTCTACTTTTTTGGTGGAATTATGGGTGCTTTGTTTTTTGTGTTGGGATATAATTTTTTACCGTTTTATACTTCGGATAAAGGAATTTTAATGGGTGCTTCGGCTTCTATTATGGCTATTTTGACAGCTACGGCTTTTCGAGCTCCGAATATGGAAATTCAACTTATCCTAATTGGTCGGGTGAAATTGATGTGGATTGCAATTATTATGGTATTGATTAGTGTTTTTGGACTTACATCTACAAACGGCGGAGGTGAATTGTCCCATTTAGGCGGTGCTTTTGGCGGTTATTTGTTTGTCTTTTTTCAGAATAAAAATAAAAACATCTTGGCTCCGATTGATGCGATAATCTCATTTTTCGTGATGCTTTTTAGACCAAAGCCAAAGAAAAAAACGTTCAAAAATGTATATCATTCTCAAAAATTATCACCAGAAGAGTATAATCAGAAAAAGGCACAAGATGAAAAAGATGTGGATATTATTTTAGATAAGATTAAAAAATCGGGATACGAAAGTTTAACTTCAGAAGAAAAGCAAAAACTTTTTGAACGAAAATAATTTTTTTATAGTATGTTAAAATTAATCAGGACACTACTTGTTTTTCTTAATGTATTAGTTGCTTTAGTTGTTATACTCATAAAAATAGGAGAACATATTAATCCAAATACATTTGTTTGGTTCTCTTATCTATCGTTAGTTTTTTTGCCGATTGTGCTTCTTAATGCAGGTTTTGTATTGTTTTGGATGATATTTCGAAAATGGTATTTTTTGCTTTCACTCGTTACGTTGCTTATTTTTTCAAATACCATAAAAAGTGTTTTACCTTTCAATATTCGGCAACCAAAAGTAGATTCAACGTACAAAGAGGTGAAAATCCTTACTTATAATACAATGAATACCGGAATGATGAAAAAACACACATCATCATCGCCAAACCTTGTTATAAATTATATTTTAGATTCAGATGCTGATATTGTTTGCCTTCAAGAACTTGCTTTTAGCGAGCATGAACATCAATTAACCAAAGAAGATTTTGATGAAATTTTCAAAAAATATCCTTACCAGCACATTGCTTTCAAAATAAACAAATGGAGTATGAATATGGGAATTGGTACTTTTTCCAAATATCCTATCATAAAAAAAGAGAATGTTGATTACCATTCAAATTATAATTCTTCAATTTTTTCCGATATTGTCATTGGGAACGATACTATACGAATTGTAAACAACCATTTGGAGAGTAATAAAATAACGATGGCAGATATTCAAAATACATCAAGCTTGAAAGATAATTTCACATCAGAAAAATTTAGTGATTTGACCAAAGATTTGTCCCGTAAACTCAAAGCTGCTTATGAAAAACGGGCTGAGCAAGCCAATATTGTTGCTACGTTGATAGACGAATCGCCCTATAAAGTAATTTCATGTGGCGATTACAATGATGTGCCCTCTTCATATACTTATTCCACCGTAAAAGGAAACTTAAAAGACGCATTCAAAGAAGTAGGAAAGGGCGTTGGTTGGACTTTTGCTCATTCTTTGTATCGTTTCCGGATAGATTATATTATGTACGATAAATCTTTTCAAGCGGCAGGCTACAAACAGGGAGATTTGAGAGTTTCAGATCATTATCCCATTCAGGTTGCAATATATTTGCCCAATAATGATAAAAATACGGATTAAAAATAGTAACTTTGCCAAAGGAAAAAACAGGAAAAAACAAAAGTTATTTTTACAATATAACCGCAAAAATATTTAATAATTATGAATGTACCAGCGAATTTAAAGTACACAAAAAATCACGAGTGGATTCGTGAAGAAAATGATTTTGTATATGTTGGAGTTACAGATTTTGCCCAACAAGAATTAGGTGAAATTGTTTTTGTAGAGGTTGAAACAGTAGGTGAAACACTTTCCACAGGAGATGTATTCGGCTCAATCGAAGCTGTGAAAACTGTGTCGGATTTATTTATTCCTGTTTCAGGAAAAGTTGTTGAATTTAATGAAAAATTGGAAAGTACACCGGAGTTAATAAACGATAATCCATACGATGAAGGTTGGATTATTAAAGTGGAAGTTTCTGATTTCGAAGGAGAACTAATGACTTCCGATGAGTACAAATCTTACATCGAACAATAAAAAAACAAAAATCTACTGATGAACACAATCTTCCCAGTAGATTTTTTTAATCATTCATTATGAGTCCAAAAGTAAGTATAATAATGGGTAGCACTTCAGATTTGCCTGTGATGAAAAAAGCTGCCGATTTTTTGAATGAATTGGAAATCCCTTTTGAAATTCATGCACTTTCAGCACATCGAACTCCTGAAGAAGTTGAGAAATTTGCAAAAAACAGTGTAAACAGAGGCATTAAAGTGATTATTGCTGCTGCAGGAATGGCTGCACATCTTCCTGGTGTTATTGCATCTATGACGCCAATTCCTGTGATTGGAGTTCCTATCAAAGCTTCATTGGAAGGAATGGATGCGCTTTTGGCTATTGTGCAAATGCCTCCCGGAATTCCGGTTGCCACGGTTGGAATTGACGGTGCGTTAAATGCAGGGATTTTTGCTGCACAAATTTTGTCAGTGGAAGACGAACAACTGTTTCAAAGAGTTGTGAAATACAAAGAAGGATTAAAAAATAAAATTATAAAAGCCAATGAAGAATTGGCAGAAATTCAATATAAATTCAAAACTAATTGATAAGAAATATAAATCAAAAATAAAAATGGCAACAATTGAAAATTTTAATTTTAAAGGAAAAAAAACATTT
>JBDHYS010000291.1:0-2921 GCA_039811505.1 Paludibacteraceae bacterium
TGCACTCCACGTTCCCGCTTTTGAGCGTTTCATATCTTTCATTATGGTTGCTGCACCTTCCAGCGCATCATCAAAAATCAAAAGTTTCACTTGATCGGCAGTTGGAGCCCACACTCTAAATTTGGATTCGTGTTTAGAATAAGTTAATTCCAAATCATCTCCTTCATAAACAGGATAATCTTCAAAAGAAGCAAATTTATTGGAGTTGTTGCTTACACAAGCTGCGAATATCATTGAAGATAAAAACATAAAAAAAATATTTTTCATGGCAATAAAAAAGGTTTTATATATTAATTATTTTTAATTCCGTGTCTTTTTAACAAAGCATCAATTGTTGGCTCGTGTCCTCTAAAACGTTTGTAAAGCGTCATTGGATGCTCACTTCCTCCTTTTTCAAGAACATTGATGCGGAATGAATCGGCTGTTTTTTTATCAAAAATTCCATTTTTTTGAAAAACAGAATAAGCATCGGCATCTAACACTTCAGCCCATTTGTAACTGTAATAACCTGCAGCATAACCACCTGAAAAAATGTGACTAAATGTGGGACTCATAGAAGTATTTTCCGCGATTGGCAAAATTTGTGTCGGCAACATCGCATTTCTTTCAAATTCCACCACATTTCCTACAAAAGGTTGTTCGATTGTGTGCCATTGCATATCCAAAAATCCAAAACTAAGTTGGCGTAAAGTAAAATAACCGACGTTGAAATTTGAAGATTCTTTGATTTTATTGATTAATTCTTCTGGAATTTTTTCACCTGTTTGGTAATGAACCGCAAATTGGTCTAAAAACTCTTTTTCCAATCCCCAATTTTCATTTATTTGTGAAGGTAATTCCACAAAATCACGATAAACACTCGTTCCAGAAAGTGAAGAGTAGGTTGTGTTTGCTAACATTCCGTGCAGTGCGTGACCAAATTCGTGCAACATTGTGCGTACCTCATCAAAGGTTAAAAGCGCTGGTTTCGTTGCTGTCGGACGAGTAAAATTCATCACGTTGATAATATGTGGGCGACTGTCTTTTTTTCCCTCTTTCCATTGTCCTTTTAAGCTATTCATCCAAGCGCCGGCACGTTTTCCATCACGAGGATGATAATCTGAATAAAAAACGGCTACAAATTTTCCTTTATTATCTGTAACTTCATACGCTTTTGCTTCCGGATGATATGTTTGAATGGCTGGATTTTCTTTGAAATTCAGTCCGTAAAGTTTGTTTGCCAACCAGAATATTCCTTGTTTTACCCTTTCTAACTCAAAATAAGGTTTTAATATTTCATCATTTAAATCAAATTTCTCTGCTTTTAATTTTTCTGAATAAAAAGACCAATCCCAAGGTTGAATTTTGAAATAAGCCCCGTTTCGATTTGCAAAATCCTGCACTTCTTGATATTCTTTTAGTGCCGTTGGTTTATAAGCATCTAAAAGTTTGTTCAATAAATCATATACATTTTCCGAATTTTCTGCCATTCTTCTTTGCAAAACATATTCAGCATAGTTTTTATGTCCTAATAATTTTGCAATTTCAAGACGCACATTTGCAATCTTTTTCACATTTTCGAGGTTGTCAAAATCGCCGCCAATCATACATTTTGTTGTGTTGGCAAAATAAAGTTCTCTTCTCAAATCTCTGTTTTCGGCATATTTCATTACCGGAACAATGCTTGTAGCTTTCAGATTGATAAGCCAGCCTGTTTTTCCTGCTTTTTGAGCATTTTCAGCCAACATATCGAGCACATCATCAGGGATTCCTGCTAATGTTTCTTTTTTTGTGATAAGAAGTTCATATTTATTGGTTTCTTTTAGCACATTTTGCCCGTAAGTTAATGTCAATAAACTCAATTCTTTTGAAAGTTGTTTGTATTTTTCTTTATCGGCATCGGATAAGTTTGCGCCGTTGTTTGCAAAAGAATCAAACGTATCTTGCAAAAGGGTTTTTTGTTCGGGCGTAAGTTTCAATTTATCTTTTTGAAAATAAACAGCTTTTACTCTTTGAAAAAGTTTGTCGTTTAATTTGATTGAATTGGAGTGTTCACTCATTTTGGGCGATAATTCTTGTGCAATTGCCTGTAATTCATCGTTTGTTTCTGCACTCATCAAATTATAAAAAGGAGAAGCCACTTTTGAAAGAAGTTTTCCTGAATTGTCTAAAGCTGCAATTGTATTTTCAAAAGTTGGCGATTTTGGATTGTTAATAATAGCATCGACCTCCGCTTTGTGTTGTTTCATCGCTTCATCAAAAGCAGGAAGAAAATGAACTGTTTTTATTTCGTTAAATGGAATTGTTTGATGTGGAGTTTTATACTCTCTCAAAAGAGGATTTGCAGCGAAAGCTGCAGCAGAAACTGCGATAGCTGTCATAAAAATGATAATCTTTTTCTTGTACATTGTAATTCAATTAATTTTGTATTTGTTATTCTTTAATCAATTTTTGAGTTTTAACGCCTTCATTTGTATATACATGTAGCAAATAAACTCCACTTTTCATTTCAGTAATATCCACCACTCCGGAACGACCGTTTAATTGGTTGTTCGTATAAATAGTTTTGCCGCTCAAATCAGAGACAATCCAATAATTTACGTTGAATTTTTCGGTTTCAAAATAAAATATTCCTTTTGATGGATTTGGATATACTTGCACAAAATTAGAAGCAAGCAAAGTGGAGAGATCATTCAACTCGGACTCATTGAGAGGAGTATATCCAATTTCAATTTTATCGGCACTTTTCACAACTTTACTTTCATTGAATTGATACGGAATAAATGTGGTGTAAAGCTCTCCTGTTTCACCACCCCAGAATTCATTTTTCGCCTCGATTAAACTTGCTTTATCGTATTCGAAATTGGAATAAATTATTGACCACGCTGGACGATAATCGTTGTAAATTGGTAAATAAGTAGTTTGTTTCACTAACGCATTGC
>JBDHYS010000292.1:0-2907 GCA_039811505.1 Paludibacteraceae bacterium
CATTTAATCGGCGGACTTCGTTTTGTGTATGAACCACCTGTTCTTCGTTTCTTTATGGGCGGATTGGAACCTGTGAATGATTGGCCCCAAAAATTGATGGAAAAATTCAAGGAAGATTTCGGAGAAAGTTTATAAACAACCAATTTGTTCAATTACTCCATTGTTTTTACAAATAAAATGATGGAATAATTGTTTATTCATAAAGTTTCAAAATCACTTATTTTTCTTTTGAAATGAAGACCACAAATTTATTCAAAATCGGATTTTTTATCTTATTTTTCTCATTTTCAAAGTGTATTTTTGGGGAAGAAGTTGTAAAAGAGACTTTTGTTTATGGAAAATACAAAGGAGAAGAATTAAAATTAGACCGATACAGCATAAAAAGCAATCAAAAATCGCCTGCTGTAATTTTTATGTTTGGAGGAAGTTTTTCGAGTGGAAAAAGAGATGCCGATGATTATTTGCTTTACTTTCAAACATTAGCACAAAACGGAATACAAGTTTTTTCTATCGACTATCATCTTGGGATGAAAAAAACGGAAGGAAAAGCGAGCGACAACTCGTTACGAAGTTTTGTAATTTCACTTCATCAAACTATCAACATTGCTACCGAAAACCTTTTCGATGCCACAAATTACATTTTAACAAATACAGAAAATTGGAACATTGACAAAAATTTAATAATTGCTTCGGGTTCAAGTGCCGGAGGAATTTCGGTTTTACACGGCGAGTTGGCATTGGCAAATAAAACCAAAATTTCAGAAAAAGTACCTCCTAATTTTCGCTATGCCGGAATAATTTCATTTGCGGGAGCGATTTTTTCTGTAGAAGGAAAACCAAAATGGAATCAAAAACCGGCTCCAATGCTTCTTTTTCATGGAAATAGCGATGAAAGAGTTCCGTACAATAAACTAAAAATTGCAAAAGTAGGTCTTTTTGGGTCAAATTTTATTGCAAAACAGCTCGACGAAATGAGGGTTCCTTATTACTTTTATGATGAAGAATATGGGACACATCGCATTGCAGAAAGTCCTATGAAAGAGCAACTTCCGCTTATTCTTGATTTTATTCACAAAGATATTATTGAAAAACAACAAATCTCAACCCATATAAAAACAAGTTTCACACAAAGAGAGAAAAGGAAAACAAAATTTAAAATTACAGACTACTTGAAAAAAATGAGATAAAATTTTACAAATTGTCAAAAAAAAATTGCTGTAATTATAGATAAAATAGGCTAAATAGTATAACTTTGTCGAATAAATCGAGAAACACTTTCAAATTGCTATGAAAACCATTCTTGTTCTCAACCCCGGTTCCACTTCGACAAAAATTGCAATTTACAACGAAGAAAAACAGATAGCACAATTTTCTATCCGGCATTCTATCGAAGAATTGCAACAATTTGAATCAATTATTGATCAATTCGATTTTCGATATAATCTTATTTTAGAAAAATTAAAATCCGAATCTTTTCCGTTGGATTTTTCAATAGTTATGGGAAGAGGTGGAATGTTACCACCAATTGAATCAGGTGTTTATGAAGTGAATGATGTGATGCTTTCCACACTTTTTCGAGCTAGAAGAGGCGAGCATGCAAGCAATTTAGGTGCATTTTTAGCAGATAAAATAGCTCGTCAAATAAAAAATTGTCGCGCTTTTATTGCCGATCCGGTTTCAGTAGATGAAATGGAAGAAGTAGCACGCATCGGCGGTTTACCAGAAATTCCGCGTCAATCAATTTTTCACGCTCTGAATCACAAAGCAGCTGGTCGTTACCATGCATCTAAAGTTGGAAAAAAGTACGAAGAATTAAATCTTGTTATCGCACATTTAGGTGGTGGAATTACGGTTGGAGCACACAAAAAAGGGCGTGTTGTAGATGTGAATCAAGGATTGGACGGCTACGGTCCCATTGCTCCCGAACGTTCTGGAACGTTGGATATGGGACAATTAATTCGACTATGTTACGAAGGAAAATTTTCAAAATCAGAGATTTTTCAAAAATTGGCTGGAAAAGGAGGTTTAACAGCTCATCTTGGCTCAAATGACGTTCAAAATCTTTGTGAGACAGCATTAAAAGGCGATAAAAAAGTGGAATTATTGTTAAACGCTATGTCTTACACCATTGGAAAAGAAATTGGTGGAATGGTTGCAGCGTTGCAAGGCGAAGTTGATGGAATTATCTTAACTGGCGGAGTAGCTTTTAACACACCTGTAACTGCTTATATCACAAAAATGGTAGAGAAATTTGCACCCGTTTTTATTTATCCGGGCGAAGATGAAATGGGAGCTTTAGCATCCAATGCAATTCGAATTTTAAATGGAGAAAAAGCGAAAGAATTTAAAATATAAAGAAAATTATCAATCAGAAACGGTTTTTTATTTCTTTTTATTGACAAATTTTTCTTCCCAAATTACCCAAAGTAAGAAAATCATCAAATAAAAGGTATATTTTAAAATATATTCGTGCCAAAGTGTAAATTGTTCAGGAAATTTTCCCACGATTCCGCCAATAAATGCAATGCGGAAGATATTAAAAAGATAAATAAATACAAATCCCATCGGAATATACCACAGTTTATGTTTCCATGAACCTCTGTAAAAAGCAATGATGCAGAAATAAATATACGCTTGCTTAATTCCGGTACAACTCCACACGATTTGAACCGAATTATTATTTTCAATATGCCTTATCACATTATTGGGAAAAAGCCGCACATTGAAACCAAGGTAATTAAGAATATTTTCCGTTGTTTCGGCAATATGATGTGCTGCAAAAATAAACGGTTTTGAAATATCCAATCTTAAAAACGTTACTTGTTCCCCACCTTCATCGCCAAGCACAAGAAATTTCCATAAAAAATGAGAAACAACCAAGATAACCATAAAATAAAGAATCCCTAA
>JBDHYS010000293.1:0-2885 GCA_039811505.1 Paludibacteraceae bacterium
TGCTTTTTTTTTTTTTTGAATAGATGAACGGTATTTCTAAAAAATACTTATTTATAAAAAGCTTTTTTTTCCCCCTCTTCTCTTAAATCTTTTTTACTCAACAAATAATCAATATCATCTAATCCTTTCAACAAACATTCCTTTTTGTAACTATTTATTTCAAATGTTTCTTTTTCTCCCGTTGAATTATTGGTGATTGTTTGATTATTTAAATCTACTGTAAGTTCCGTTTTTGCATCTTTGTCAGACGAAGTAAACAATGTAGCTAAAAAATTTGGAGCAACAACTACGGGAAGAACTCCGTTGTTGAGTGCGTTATTTCTAAAAATATCAGCAAAAAAACTTGAAACAACTACTTTGAATCCATATCCGGCAATCGCCCAAGCAGCATGTTCGCGACTCGAACCAGAACCAAAGTTTTTTCCGGCAACTAAAATCGAACCGGAATAAGTTGGATTGTTGAGTATAAAATCTTCTTTTGGAGTCAAATCTTTATTGTATCGCCAATCGGCAAATAAATTATCTCCAAAGCCATTTTTGTCGGTTGCTTTCAAAAAGCGTGCAGGGATTATTTGGTCTGTATCAATATTTTCAATTGGCAGTGGAACAAACGTAGAGGTAATAAAGCCACTTGCCCAATCTGATTGTTTTATTGTATCCATTATGTTTTTTCTATTAAGTTTGAATTTTGTAAAAATTATGCCAAAGGATTCGTTATTTTTCCAGAAACGGCTGCTGCTGCTGCTACAAGTGGACCTGCAAGAATTGTTCTTGCACCGGGACCTTGTCTTCCTTCAAAGTTTCTGTTTGAAGTACTTACAGCATATTTTCCAGCAGGAATTTTATCATCGTTCATTGCTAAACATGCAGAACATCCAGGCTGTCTAAGTTCAAAGCCGGCTTCTTCTAAGATTTTATCCAATCCTTCTTCTTCAATTTGTTGCCTCACTTTCCAGCTTCCCGGAACCAACCACGCAACCACATTATCAGCTTTTTTCTTCCCTTTTACATAGTTGGTGAAAATTCTGAAATCTTCGATTCTACCATTTGTGCAACTTCCCATAAATACGTAATCGATTGGTTTTCCAAGCAGTTTTTCTCCGGGTTCAAAACCCATATATTCAAGTGATTTTTGAAAAGAGATTCTTCCAGCTTCATCAATTTCATCAAGTGTTGGGATACTTTCTTCTATTCCCATTCCCATTCCGGGATTTGTTCCGTAAGTTATTCTTGGTTGTATTTCGTTTGCATCGAATACTAATTCTTTGTCAAATACTGCGTCTTCATCCGATTTCAATGTTTCCCAATACGCTAATTTTTTAGACCATTCTTCTCCTTTTGGAGCAAATTCACGTCCTTTAATGTAATTGAAAGTGGATTCGTCAGGAGCAATCAAACCGCCTCGCGCACCCATTTCTATAGAAAGATTACACACAGTCATTCTTTCCTCCATTGACATATTTGCAATTGCTTCTCCTGCGTATTCCACAAAATAGCCGGTTGCACCACCGGTAGTAAGTTTTGAAATCATAAAAAGTGCTAAATCTTTTGATGTTACACCTTTATTGATTTTACCATTAAATGTAATCCGCATTGTTTTTGGACGTGATTGGAGAATACATTGTGTGGCTAAAACCATCTCCACTTCACTTGTTCCAATCCCGAAAGCAATGGTTCCAAAAGCTCCGTGTGTCGAAGTGTGGCTATCACCGCAAACAATGGTCATTCCGGGTTGTGTAAATCCGTTTTCAGGTCCAATTACGTGTACAATTCCATTTTTTTTATGCCCTAATGGATAAAAAATGGGCATATTAAATTCTGCTGCATTTTGAGCAAAAACTTCCAATTGATGTCTTGAAATTGGATCTTTTACCGGTTTGTCTTGATTCATTGTGGGCGTGTTGTGATCGGCAGTCATTGTCGTTTTGTCCGGTCTGAAAACTTTTAATCCACGCTCTCTTAGTCCATTAAAAGCTTGTGGACTTGTAACTTCGTGGCAAAAATGACGGTCGATGTAGAGTTGAGTTGGTCCGTTTTCAACCGTTGAAACAACGTGAGCATCCCAGATTTTATCGAAAAGTGTTTTACCTTGCATCGTTTTATTTTGTTCCATTATCTATTTTGATTAAAAAAAATCTTTTTTCAAAAGTAAGAAATATATTCTTCTTTAAACAGTTGAAAATTTGATTTGTTTATTTTTATTTATTCTTTCTTTCTTATTTCACAAATTTATTTATAGCGTCCACATATGCTTCGAGCGATGCGGCAATAATATCGGTGTTTGCACCAAATCCATAATAAACCGCTCCGTTGTATTCTACTTGCATGTGAACTTTTCCTACGTCATCACTTCCTTTGCTAATTGCCTGAATGGTAAATTCTTGTAATGACATATTTCGTTTGATAATTTGTTTCATTGCATTGATTGCTGCATCAACAGGACCGTTGCCGGAAGCTGCTGCTTCAAATTTTTCACCTGCAATAAGTAAGCCTACACTTGCTACCGAGCGAACACCAACGCCGGATGTAACTTGTAGAAAATCAACTTTTATCCGTTTGTTTTCTGTTCTTTCCATTCCTGCAAGCATCAAAACATCGTCGTCGTTAATGTCTTTTTTCTTATCAGCCAATTTTAAGAATGCTTCATATATTTCATCTAATTTTCCATTGTCCACTTCAACTCCTAAGACACTTAAGCGATGTTTTAAAGCTGCTCTTCCACTACGTGCCGTCAAAACAATCGAATTTTTATCAATTCCAACATCGGTTGGATCCATAATTTCATAGCTTTCTCTGTTTTTTAAAACGCCGTCTTGATGGATTCCTGATTAATGTGCAAAAGCATTTCTACCCACAACAGCTTTGTTTGTTTGCACAGGCATATT
>JBDHYS010000294.1:0-2883 GCA_039811505.1 Paludibacteraceae bacterium
TTAAGTTTGCAACTTTACCAGCGAAGTGCCGATGTATTTCTCGGCGTTCCTTTCAACATTGCATCTTACGCATTGCTCTTGCAAATGATGGCACAAGTTACAGGATTAAAAGCGGGTGAATTTATCCATACTTTGGGCGACGCACATATTTACAACAATCACATTGAACAAGTGAAACTCCAATTATCACGCGAACCCCGTATTTTGCCCAATATGATGATAAATCCGGATATAAAAGACATTTTCGATTTCACTTTTTCCGATTTCGAGCTTGTTGGTTACGATCCTCATCCACACATAAAAGGAACTGTTTCTGTGTAGTCAAAATTATTTTGAATGGAGTAAAATAGTTTATCTGCTATTTTTTTGTAACTTTGCATATTCAAAAATCATTAAAACGATAGTTTAATAGATTAAATTTTAGAAATATGTCGAAAATATCCATTATTGCAGCTATTGCTGAAAATTACGCTATTGGCAAAAACAAATTGTTACCGTGGCATTTGCCTGCCGATTTAAAGCATTTCAAAGAATTAACAACCGGACACGCTATCATAATGGGGAAGAAAACCTATGAAAGTCTTCCAAATGGAGCTTTGCCCAATAGAAAAAACATTGTTTTAACGTCTATTCCGGAAGGAAACTACACCCATTATTACGAAGCAACTTCTCTTCGCGATGCAATTGATTTATGCGAAAAAGAAGAACAAGTTTTTATAATTGGAGGAGCATCTCTTTTTACACAAGCATTGGTTTTTTCGGGAGTAAATTATATGTACATCACTTGGATTCACGAAAAATTTGATGGTGATGTGTTTTTCCCCGAATTTAATTTGGACGAATGGAAAGAAGTAAGTAGAACTGATTTTGAAGCAGATGAGAAAAATAAGTATCCCTACTCCTTTTGTGAATACGAACGGATTAAGAAGTAAAATCTTTCCAATACAAACATCAATCCTACAAAATATCAAAGGAGGTTTTTCAGACTGAAAAACCTCCTTTGTCTATATCATTTTTTCCAAAAACAAAGAATATCAATCTTAATCAAATCCATTCTCTCCAAACATCTCATCCAATTTTTCCATCAATTTTTGAAAACCATTTTCAAAATATTCTTCTGCATCTACTTTTGAGCCGTCACTCAACACAAAACGAGGAGCAAGCTCGTATGAAGAATACTCAATTTCTACATATTCTTTTTTGTTGTAATCATACTCCCAACTTGTTTCAGTAGATTCCTTCGTATAAAACTCCACGTCAGCAAACTTTTTGCCATCTTTCACAAAGTAACCTGTTACAACAAAATACTTATTCATCAACTTCGCTACTTCATCATAATGTTTCTTCTCATCGTTAAGATTTTCCTTGTCAAGTTTTTCCAATTCAGACATATAGTTCTGATAATATTTTGTCCCGCCTCGAACTCCAATATCCAACACTTGGTGGCTCATCGCAAAAGCAGAAACTGCATCATTCGGATCATCATCAAAATTTTCATACGTTAAATCACCTTCCACTTCGGCAGTGGTTTTCATCAACAACTTACTTCCATTTTTGAACTCATATTTCACATCGGCTTTCTTCAACGTGTTATCCACGCTTCCACTCCAAGAATAAGTGCCAATTTTTAATGAAGTAGATATTGATTTTGCCATACTATCTTTATGATAGGAACCTTTGAAATCGCCACTCATCACCTCTTTTCCATCTACGGTTAAAGAGATTGTCATTTTTTCAGGAAAATAACCTTCGTCATCTGGAATTGGAGTTTTAGAATCTGCGTAATTGAGCGTAAAAGTAGCATTGTTTGTTTTAGAATTTTC
Organism: Paludibacteraceae bacterium; assembly: GCA_039811505.1. Classification (GTDB taxonomy): domain Bacteria; phylum Bacteroidota; class Bacteroidia; order Bacteroidales; family Paludibacteraceae; genus UPXZ01. The sequence goes on from JBDHYS010000294.1 coordinate 1,824, forward strand.
AGTAGCAGGATATTGAATTACCAATTTATTTGTATAACTCTCTACTTTTTCAAATTCATGAGTATAAAAACTATACACAAATTTTCCCCACTCTACAAAATCTTGATTCGTACTTCTCACAACTTTCATTCGTGAACCAAAGTTCTCTAATGAGTTGAGTGCTCCATTTTTAGTTTCATTTGTAAAAACTCTTAACGAGGAAACTAAATCATAGCTATCGAAATTACCAAAAAGATTATTAAGATTTTCTAATGCAATAACAGCAGATGAATTTTTCAAAGTTTCAATGGAATTTAAAAAATCCAATCCATTGTCTTCAACTTTTTGCTTTTGCTGTTCAACGGTTAATTTTGAGAATTTCAGATTCTCATCAAGATCCAAGACATCTTTTTTACAAGAGTTAAATGAGAAAACAAATAACCCAGCAAGACTGATTAATAAAAGTCGTTTCATTATTGTAAAAGTTTTAGGGTTAAAAAAGTCGTTTATTTGTAAATAATCTATAAAAATATTACTTAACAAAGGTAGATATAAACTTTGAATAAATCAAATTATATATAAAAATTTTAAAAAACAAAAAACATTTTATATTCAGAAAAAAAGTTGTATATTTGCACGCTCAATTCGAATGAGGTTAAAAGCAGCTCTGTATTTACTGAAAACAACTCACCTCACCGATGTAATTTCAAAAAAACAGATAAATGTACGTAATTGTAGAAATCCAAGGACAACAATTTAAAGTTGAACAAGGAAAAAAACTGTATGTTCACAGAATGAACGAATCTGAAAGAGGAACAACAGTAGAATTTGACAAAGTGCTTTTAGTTGACAACAACGGCACAGTAACGGTTGGAACACCCGTAATAGAAGGCGCAAAAGTAGTGTGTGAAGTAGTATCACACCTACAAGGCGACAAAGTGATCGTATTTCACAAAAAACGCCGCAAAGGATACCGTAAACGCAACGGACACCGTCAAGCCCTTACCGAACTAACAATTAAAGAAATAGTAGCTTAACCGATAAAAATTAGAAGAAAATGGCACATAAGAAAGGACAAGGT
>JBDHYS010000295.1:0-2860 GCA_039811505.1 Paludibacteraceae bacterium
CCGACAGCGACGGATATTATGGAAATTTTGGAGGAGCTTATATTCCCGAAATTCTTCACGGCATCGTAGATGAATTGACAAAAGCATTTCAAAATATTCAAAACGATGTGAGTTTTGAAGAAGAATACAATTATTTGTTACAGCATTATGTTGGTCGTCCTTCGCCTCTCTACTTTGCCAAGCGACTTTCAGCGCATTACAACACAAAAATTTATCTTAAAAGAGAAGATTTAAATCACACCGGTGCACACAAAATCAACAATGCTTTGGGACAAATTTTATTGGCAAAAAAGATGGGAAAAACTAAAATAATTGCCGAAACCGGAGCCGGACAACACGGAGTTGCCACTGCAACAGCCTGTGCTTTAATGGGTTTGGAATGTGTCGTTTTTATGGGAAAAACTGACGTTGAACGACAATATCTCAACGTTCAAAAGATGGAAATGTTGGGAGCAAAAGTTGAACCTGTAACAAGCGGTAATATGACATTGAAAGATGCCACCAACGAAGCAATTCGTTATTGGTGATCACATCCGGATAGTTTTTATATCATCGGTTCGACCGTTGGTCCGCATCCATATCCAGAAATGGTTGCCTATTTTCAATCCATCATCAGCAAAGAAATAAAACAGCAGCTAAACGAACAAGTTGGGAGAGAAAATCCAGATTATTTGATTGCTTGCATCGGCGGCGGAAGCAACGCAATGGGAACTTATTACCATTATTTGGAAAACGAATCGATAAAAATTATTTCAGCCGAAGCAGCCGGAAAAGGAATTGACACAAATGAAACTGCCGCCACTTTGCATTTAGGAACTATCGGAATTATTCACGGCAGCAAAACCCTCCTAATGCAAGACGAAGACGGACAAATCATTGAGACCTATTCCATTTCAGCCGGATTGGATTATCCCGGAGTGGGTCCAATTCACGCCTATTTATCCAAAACAAATCGTGCTAAAACACTTGCAATAACAGATGAAGAAGCACTTGAAGCGGCTTTCGAACTGACTCGATTGGAAGGCATTATTCCAGCCATCGAATCGGCTCACGCTTTGGCTGTTCTAAAAAAAGAGCAACACAATTTTAATCCAGAAGATATTGTCGTACTTACCGTTTCGGGACGTGGCGATAAAGATATTGATACTTTTATTCAACATAAAAAATAACATTTAACTTACAAGAATATGAAATTAATTGTACGCACAAAAAAAATGTTGGCAGATTTGCAAACTCCTGTTGGCATTTATTCGAAAATTAGGGATCTTTATACAAATTCCGTTTTGTTGGAAAGTTCTGATTATCACGGCACTGAAAATAGTTATTCTTATATTTGTTTTTCTCCAATAGGTGGAATTTCTGTCAATAATTATCTGATTACTGAAGAATATCCAGATGGAAATCAGCGACAAACAAAAGTTATCGATAAAATGACGGTTGCAAATTGTTTTGATGGTTTTTTGAAATCATTTACATTGGAAGGAGAAACAGAAAACAGCATTATCAACGGACTTTTGGGTTACACTTCGTATGAATCAATTCAATATTTTGAAGACATAAAACTTAATGCACGTCAAACAACACCCGGAAGCATGCCCGGATTGCATTATGTATTATTCAAATACATTATTGCCATCAATCACTTCAACAACGATCTTACCATTATTGAAAACAGGCAAGAAAATGAAAATTCAGAAATTGAAGAGATAGAGAAAATCTTGAGAAACAATAACATTGCCACTTTTCCATTTTTAGCTTTGGGAGAGGAAAAATGTGATATTTCTGATGAAAAATTTCGTTCGATGGTAAAAAAAGGAATTGAAGAGTGCAACAAAGGGACAATTTCTCAAATAGTTTTATCAAGGCGTTTTTATCAACAATTTCAGGGAGATGATTTTATGCTGTATCGCACTTTGCGTTCCATCAATCCATCTCCTTATCTATATTTTTTCAACTTTGGTGATTTCAAAATTTTTGGTTCTTCACCCGAAGCTCATTTAGTAGTAAAAACAAAGACAAATCAAGCATTTATAAAACCAATTGCAGGGACATTTCGGCGAACAGGCGATGACGTTAAAGATTTTGAATTAGCCGAAAAGCTAAAAAATGATCCAAAAGAGAGCGCCGAGCATGAAATGTTGGTTGATTTGGCTCTTAATGATTTGCGTAAAAACTGCAAAAACGTAAAAGTGGAAACATTTAGTGAAGTGCAATATTATTCACACGTTATCCATTTGGTTTCAAATGTAAGCGGTCAAATTTTGCCCGACACAAAAATCATTAAATTATTTGCCGATACTTTTCCTGCCGGAACGCTTACAGGAGCTCCTAAAATAACATCAATGGAGTTGATAGATTCATTGGAACCGCACGATAGAGGTCCGTATGGAGGATGCATCGGTTACATCGGATTTGACGGAAGTTTTAATCAAGCCATTACAATTCGTTCATTCGTCAGCAAAGAAAATACGCTTTACTATCAAGCAGGAGCAGGAATTGTGAAACAATCCAAAGAAGAAAATGAATTACAAGAAGTGAACAATAAACTTGCCGCATTGAAAAAAGCAATTAAAATGGCTTCCAAAGAGAATTAAAACTGCTGAAAATGGAAATGAAACAGATATTAAACAGATTATTTGCACATCAATCGCTATCCAAAAGTGAATCGGAAGAGGTGATGAGAAACATTGCCGCAGGAAAATACAACGATGTTGAAATCGCTGCATTTATTTCGGTTTTTATAATGCGAAGTGTTGAATTAGACGAAATTATAGGATTTAGAGAGGCACTTCTTAGTATGGCAATTCCGACCGATTTATCGGCTTACAATCCGATTGACATTGTTGGTACAGGCGGCGAT
>JBDHYS010000296.1:0-2859 GCA_039811505.1 Paludibacteraceae bacterium
TAGCAACTGCATCTACTTTTTTGAAAAACAGAATCAATGGAATGATTTCATCTCTTTATCGTGAAGATGGAGAAGAATATTATATCCGCGTTTCGTTTGACCCAAAATATAGAAAATCATTAAGCGATATTGAAAATATTTTGCTGTATAACAATCAAGGACAAGCAGTGAAAATTAAAGATGTAGGAAAAGTCGTGGAACGTTTTACACCGCCAACAATCCAGCGGAAAGATAGACAACGTGTTGTTACACTATCTTCTACCCTATCCGGAACAACTATTGACAAAGCATCGGTAGAAATTAACAAAGCAATTTCAGAAGTTGAAATCCCATCTAATATTTACATTGATTTAGGGGGATCACTCAAAGATCAACAAGAATCTTTTACTGATTTGGGTGTATTATTGCTAATTATTGTATTGCTCGTTTACATTGTAATGGCATCACAATTTGAATCATTGACTTATCCGTTTATAATTATGTTTTCGCTTCCGTTTGGAATTTCCGGAGTTGTTTTAGCAATGGTAATCAGCGGTGGGACAATTAATTTGATGTCATTGATTGGAGTAATTATGTTGGTGGGAATTGTTGTGAAAAACGGTATTGTGCTGGTAGATTACATCAATCTTAATCGTGAGCGCGGAATGGGAATTATTCGGGCTGTGGTGAATGGCGGGAAATCAAGATTGCGTCCTGTACTTATGACAACTGCAACAACTGTATTAGGAATGTTGCCATTAGCATTATCTCAAAGCGAAGGAAGTGAAATGTGGAAACCAATGGCCATTACAGTAATCGGCGGATTGACCGTATCAACAATTCTTACTTTACTTGTTATTCCTGTTTTATACTCGATGGCAGCAGGATTTGGAGTGAAAAGACAGCTTAAAAAGCATAATAAAAAATTTAATGTGTAAAAAACATAAGATTATCAAATCACTCATTGTGAAATTTAAATAAAAAATATCTGTATAAATAGAAACAACAATAATGAAAGCAGTTTTTATAACATTTGATCAGGCTCATAAAGACGATGTAATTCGTATTTTAGATAGATTTTTAATTCGTGGATTCACACTTTTAGACGCAACGCAAGGACGCGGAACAAAATCGGGTGAACCGCATTACGGAAGTCATGCTTGGCCCTCGCTCAACAACTCAATTCTGACTGTAGTGGAAAACGAAAAGACGAGTTTAATAAAAAAAGCAGTGGAAGAATTAGACAAACAATCCCCAATGTTGGGTATCAGATTATTTGTGTGGAATATCGAAGATATGTATTAATACATACAAATCGTGGATATTGAGTTAAATTTCAAGAAAAGGTGTGATTTTTTTACACCTTTTTCTTTTTCTTAATAGCTTCTGTGTATGAATTTATCACTTTGAAAACATTGTGATCTGCGGGATAGATATTTCTAAATTTACTGCGTGCCGTTTCAAAATTAATTTTTGCAGAAACCCACTCATTCATTTCATATTGACAAATTGCTAAATAGAAAAAAATATTGGCAGAAATCAACACATCGTTTTTAAAATCATTTTTCTTTGATTCTAAAAATTTAGCATAATCTTTTTCTTTCTCATTTTCAGAGAAAATTTTCAATAAATCTTGATAAATAATCGGATTGCGTGGTGCAAGATTAAACAGCTCATTCGTATCCCAAATTGCATCGCCAACGTCCATTGCAACCTCCAATTCAACAAGCGGAAGCAACACATTGTAGTTTTTAGGTGTCAATTTATTTGCTTCACGAAGAAAAAAAAGTGCTTTTTCCTCGTTTTTCAACTCTAAATGAATGGTAGAAAGCAAAACTGCCGTTTCTGATTTGAACGATGGAATTACTTGAATAATAAAAGCATTTTCAGCATAAAGCAACGCCTTTTGAGGCTGTTTGAGTTTTAAATGTGCATACGCTAAATTGTAATGTGTCAATGAGTAATCTTGATTCAGTTTCAATGATTTTTCAAAAAACCGTATCGCTTCATCATAATTATCGTCAATCAAATAAGTGTAACCAATCCCAAACAATGACCAAAAATCAAATTCACCTTTGTCATACGCAGCCATATAATTTGTCTGGATTTTCTGCACAACGACTGAATCCGGAAGAATCCAATCATCGTTTTCAGTATGCTCAAGATGTACTTCGTAATAAAAATTTCCGAGTGCGTAAAGCAATTTATAATTATTTGGATATTGATTTGCAAGTTTATTCAAAATAGAATCTGCTTGAAAAGGAAATAGTTTTACAGAAGAGTTATTATCTCTAAAATCTTGAAGATTTTGGTTGGGTGCAATGTCTTTTAGTGCAAAAGCTTGAAATTTATTGGTTTTCACATAAAAATTGAGTAATAAATTGGTTTTAGCAATTACTACATCTGGATTTTCATTGTTTGGATCGCTTTGTCGAAGTAGCTCATAAGCACTTGCATATCGTTGCATTACGATAAATCGATTAGCTTCTTCCACGATTTCTTTCTGTGAAAAAAGAAATATTGTGTTTATTAAAAAGAGAACAACAAATAGAATTTTACACTGCATCATTTATTTTTTTTATAAATAATACAAGCAAAAGTAACTATTTATTGAGGAAATGAATAGGATTTTAACCTTTTTTATTTTCTATTTTATTCGTTTTATACCATTCAGATAATAAAAAAGGATTTGAAAACTCAAACCCTTTTTACGATGATAAAGCTATTTATCTTATTTCTTTTGTTGTTTAATGAGTGCTTTGGCTAATTTTATTTCATTGTTTGTTTGTTTTTTCTCAAGTGCTATTTGTTTTGCTTTCAAGTCAAGTTCTTTTTTCAGCACATTCAATGAATTGATTCTTTCTCTAATGTCAGCATCTC
>JBDHYS010000297.1:0-2858 GCA_039811505.1 Paludibacteraceae bacterium
ATTAAACATTACGCAAACATAACCGACAAGGGAGACCGTGAAGCAATTGACAGTTTCCCCGAAATAAAAATCTAAAAATCTATATATGAGAGCAAAAGAATACTTTGAAATTAATAAATCGTCACTGAGTTATGCTGACGATATTAAAAGAGTAATTGTCGATCTAATGCCTTTGAGGAAAGACAAAGTTGCAACGGATAAGTACTATAATCGTTACCTTTTGAGTGATTGGAGGCTGGAAAGATTCAAGCAAGATATGCAAGATTATAACTTGAACAATGGGAGTATTGAAAAACCCTCCTTAGAAACCTTTGAGGGAGAAATTTCGGCCAAAGAAGCAAATCTCTTTAGAGGTCAACTTTTTGATGTTATTCAGGAGGATAAAAGTTTTGGCTATTTATTTTACCAATTAGGGGTTGAAAAAAATCAGAAAAATGCTTTTTATAAAAATAAACCTATACAGTGCGTCCCAGATGAAACAACGATTCTATCTTCCATTAATCGTTATCGCGATGATTACCCAAAACAGACCTTGGATGAGTTCATAGATGATGCATTAAATTATGAACAATATAGTTTTCTAACAGAAAATAATATACTTGAAAATGAGCCAACAACATTGCTTGGCTATTTCAATACGTCATATTTGATTTATGATGAGGTAAGGTGTATAAAGAATAAGCTATCTCAGGTTAATCAATACTGTAAAAATTTTACTTTCCCAGATGACTTGCAAAAATACTGGGTACTATCATTTGTTTCTCAATTGATTGCCTTTTTTGAAAAAGATGATGTTCAATTAGAAAGATGCAGAAATGAAATTTTAAAAATCATACGTCCATTGGAGCAGAAACTTTACCCTCAGGGAGTACCTGCTTTGCATGAGCAAATCAACGAAAGCAAATCAATTTCCTCAAATATATATCTTTCTTCGGCAAAAGGGAAGAAGGTTAACTTTATACGAGTAATTAATTGTTTGTACGAGTTAGGCTTTTTTAAAGACCAAGGGCAAAACAGTATCACAAAAAAAGAAGTTTTTGAAACTTTCGGGCAAACATTAAATATAGACCTCTCCACTTATCAAAATGACTTGTCCGTTTCGAAATCAACAGCCAATAGAGATATGAAAAGTACTATTAAGATATTTGAGGAAATGCTTGAAAAACAAAGAGAAATAAACCAATAAAATAGGAAAGAATGTTTTTATAGTGAACGTTCACTATAAAAATGACCCTCCTTTTATCGTATTCATTTGCAGTCGCAATCTTCACAAGAGGGTTGCGGCTTTTCTTTTGAAATTCGCCGCAAGCGGAAAGCCTAACAACCTGGCGAGCAAATGAAATTATGCAAGAACAGATTTTATTGAAACTCGACTCAATCGAAAAACGCTTGGTCGAACAGAATCTTCTTCAAAAGGAGATTTTCACCTTTGGCGAAGCCTGCTTATACCTCGACTTAAGCAGCAGCCATTTGTATAAGCTGACAAGCAGCAATACAATTCCATGTTATTGCCCCCAAGGAAAGAAACTCTATTTCCGACGTCCCGAACTTGATTTGTGGTTAACCCGTACTCGTTCTGCCTCTGTTGCCGAGGTGGAGCAAAAAGCAGCTGATTATATCAGCAATAAAGGAAGGAGGACAAAACGATGAAAGAACCAAGAGTTTTATCTGAAATCCTGAAAGATTATTTTCAGAGCAGCAACGAGCCGTTGGCTGTAAATTTCCGCAGACATTTCAACATTAAGCAAGTCCAGATGGACCAGCTTTCAAATGAGGAAATTGATGAAATGCTTGAAAAGTCCTTTCTTGAAGATTGGATTGATAATCAAGACGTAATGCAGATTCTGCATATTAGCCCTCGAACTCTACAAACTCTACGCTCCAATGGCATGTTGCCATTTTCACGTATTGGCAATAAATTGTACTACCGCCGCCAAGACATTCAGCGTTTGCTCGCCAATAATTACAGCATGATTAAAATTCGTGATTATGGGAAACGTAAGTAAGGAGGCGATATTGTCTAAAACTCACTACGGCATTGGGATATATGCACATATTTTGAGGTCGTATTATCCAGAACAAACAGTCCTCTCCCTTTCGGGGAGGACTTGTTTACCTGCTAAAAATCCATTCAATGCCGATAAACCGACATTGAATATTTTCATTTACAAGGAGAGTGTTTTGGGAAATGCCTTGGATAGAGAGTTTTCGTGCCAACGAGAACAAAACTCAAACTCGTTTGGTGTTTTGTCGAGTGCCGCCGAAAATGCGCGTAGCGAATTTGCCCGACACGATGATAGCGAAAACGCTATCCCTGCCGGTGATCCGTTCGACTTTGCCGAACTGCATTATAAGCAATCAGGTGATAAATTACTGCAAACGCTAAACGAGGAAATGAATTTGAGAATCGGTGAGAAATTCGATTTTTACAAAAACAAAGATAATCCTGATAATCAAAACAATCATTCTAATCTCAGTTCAGACATTGTGGTAAGGCATTTCTCATTCTTCAAAGCTCCCGTTCGGAATACCATTCCTCACAAGTCAATTTGTTTGCTTGATGCCTACAATTACATTGTCGGTGATTACGCTAAACAGCGAACTGAAAAACTGAGGGGAATAAAAGAACCTAAGCAAGCCAGGCAGTACAAAGCCTCAACATTCGACTACTGTACTTTTTCAGGAATGTTTCAAACCAGAAACGACAAAGCGTTGATAAGTCATTCCGGCTTATTGTGCATTGATTTTGACCATTTGCAAAATGTTGATCTGCTTCGCAACCAACTTTTGCAGGATGAATACTTTGATACGCAAATGCTTTTCGTTAGCCCTTCTGGTGATGGGCTAAAATGGATAAT
>JBDHYS010000298.1:0-2845 GCA_039811505.1 Paludibacteraceae bacterium
TTATTAAAAACACGTTTTTGAGCAATACCGACAATGCCACGGTGGCCATTCGCAAAACTTTGTTGGAAAGTTGTAACCTGCATACCGTATTGGATCTGCCCGGCGGAACATTTACCGGTGCAGGTGTAAAAACCGTAGTGCTGTTTTTTGAAAAAGGAAAGCCTACACAAAACGTTTGGTACTACCAACTAAATCTCGACCGCAATTTGGGTAAAACCAATCCGCTTAATGAAAATGATTTGGCCGATTTTGTGGAGTTGCAAAAAACATTTGCTGAAAGCGAAAACTCTTGGACGGTAAACATAAAAGATGTCATTTCGAGCGGAGTCGAGAAAGATCAAAGCACCTTTGATTTAAGCGTAAAAAACCCCAACAAAAAAGAAGTTGTTCGACTTCGCTCACCAAACGAAATTTTGGAAGAGATGAAAGCATTGGATGAAGAAAGTGCGGAGATATTAGAATCCATCAAATCTCTGATCTAAATATGAAAGACGAAATAATTTTATACAAACCAAACGAACTTGCTCAACACATTGAAGTAAGAATGGACGGGGAAAAGGAAACTTTTTGGTTATCACTCAACCAAATTGCAGACCTTTTTGACAGAGACAAATCAGTTATTTCAAGGCACTTAACCAACATCTTTAAGAACGAAGAATTAGATAGAAATTCAGTTGTTGCATTTTTTGCAACAACTGCCAATGATGGAAAAACCTACAATGTCGAACATTTCAACCTTGACGCTATCCTTTCCGTTGGTTACAGAGTTAATTCCAAACAAGGTACACAATTCCGTATTTGGGCTAACCGCATTTTGAAAGATTATTTGCTAAAAGGCTACGCCATAAATACCCGAATGAACCGCATTGAAGACAATGTGGACAAACTCTCGAAAAAAGTAAACGAAATAGATTTGCAAATAAGCACACACCTTATTCCCACACAAGGCGTGTTCTTTGACGGACAAGTTTTTGATGCGTATGAGTTGGCTTCTAAAATTATACGCTCTGCCAAACAAAACATTGTGCTGATAGACAATTACATTGACGAAACCACTTTAACGCATTTAAGCAAAAAGAAGAAAGGCGTGAGCGTTGTGTTGCTAACTAAAACCATTACCAAGCAACTCACTTTAGACCTGCAAAAAGCCAATGAGCAATACGGCAACTTTGAAGCTAAGATATTTACCCATAGCCACGACCGTTTTTTGATAATTGATGGTAAAGAAGTGTATCATATAGGTGCTTCGCTAAAAGATTTAGGCAAAAAATGGTTTGCGTTTTCTAAAATGGAAGCTAAATCGGTGAGTATAATTGACAGTGTAAAATTGATAATGGACAATGAAGGCTGAAATCGAAAAAAATAATTATCCATTGTTAACTGTCAATTCTCCACTAAAAAAAAGTTGGCAAATAAAAAAGTTGGGGGAAGTGTGTTTAATTGATAATGGATAATTGAAAATTGAAAATGAAAAACAAAAATAATGCTACATCTGAAACGGTCAATGCTCAATTAAATAAAGGTTGGGAAATAAAAAAGTTGGGCGAAGTGTGTGAGTTCTACAACGGTCTTTGGACAGGCAAAAAACCGCCTTTTCAAACTGTTGGCGTTATTAGAAATACAAATTTCACAAAAGACTGTTTGCTTGACGATAGTGATATTGTTTATTTGGAAGTTGAGCAATCACAATTCAAAAAACGAAAACTACAATTTGGAGATTTAATACTTGAAAAATCAGGTGGTGGACCAAAGCAACCTGTTGGTAGAGTTGTTGTTTTTGATAAAGAAGAAGGCGATTTTTCTTTCAGCAATTTCACATCTACAATTCGTGTGAAAAACGCAAAAGAACTTGATTTTAATTTCTTGCACAGATATTTGTTTCTTCAATATATTTCAGGTGCAACAGAAAAAATGCAAAGCCATTCAACAGGTATTCGTAATTTAAAATTTGATGAATACAAAGAAATCGAAATCCCTCTTCCTCCTCTCCCCGAACAACAACGCATTGTTTCCCTTTTAGACAAAGCCTTCTCGGCTATTGAGCGTAGTCGAAATAATGCCGAACAAAACCTCAAAAATGCAAAAGAGCTATTTGAAAGTTATTTGCAGGGAGTGTTTGAGAAAAAAGGAGATGATTGGGATGTTAAGAAGTTGTGGGAAATTTCAGATAAAATAATGACGGGACCCTTTGGAAGTATGTTACACCAATCTGATTACGTAAAAAGTGGAATACCTGTTGTAAATCCGCAGAACATTGTTGATGAAAAAATTATTCCACTTCAAAAAACAATGATTAACGAAGAAACATTTAACCGACTTGAAAAATATGCTTTAAAACTTAACGATATTGTTATTGCAAGACGAGGTGAAATGGGAAGATGTGCTGTTGTGAAAAAAGAAAATGTTGGTTGGTTGTGTGGCACAGGAAGTTTCGTAATTCGTGTAAATTCAAAAAAAGTTGATAGCGTTTTTTTGAACATTATTTTGAGTTCTTCTGACATAAAAAAGAAACTTGAAAAATCATCAATCGGAGCAACAATGCCGAACTTAAATCAATCAATACTTTCAGATTTAGACATTAATCTTCCACCACTCGAAACCCAACAAACCATCGTCCGTCAATTAGATGCTCTGCGGGCTGAAACACAAAAGTTAGAAGCGGTGTATCAAAAGAAAATTGCTAATTTGGAGGAGTTGAAAAAGAGTATTTTGGAAAAGGCGTTTTCGGGGGAGTTGGAAACTGAAAAAACAATGAACGTATGACCCAACAACAACTCATAGAACTGATAACCGAACTGGTAAAACAACCGCAGGAAAGCGAATGGGTGGAGTTTAAACAAAACTA
>JBDHYS010000299.1:0-2833 GCA_039811505.1 Paludibacteraceae bacterium
TATAAATAACCAAAAATAAAACTTAAACAAAACATACTTATATGGAATTATTAAACTCATCTTTAGTGGATTGGTCTCGTGGTCAGTTTGCGCTTACTGCTATGTATCATTGGCTTTTCGTTCCTTTGACATTAGGTCTTGGGATAATCCAAGCCATAATGGAAACAATTTATGTGAAAACAGGAGACGAGAAGTGGAAAAAAATTACTCAATTCTGGATGACAATTTTTGGAATTAATTTTGCAATTGGCGTAGCTACCGGAATAATTCTCGAATTTCAATTTGGCACAAATTGGTCGAATTACAGCTATTTTGTAGGTGATATTTTTGGAGCTCCATTGGCGATTGAAGGAATTGTAGCCTTCTTCTTAGAGGCAACTTTTATATCGATTATGTTTTTCGGGTGGAATAAAGTTAGCAAAGGAATGCACTTAGCCTCAACTTGGCTTTTGGTAACAGGCGCCACTTTGTCTGCACTGTGGATTCTCATTGCAAATGCTTGGATGCAACTTCCTATTGGAATGGAGTTTAATCCTCTCACCTCACGAAATGAAATGGTCGATTTTTGGACTATAATTTCATCGCCCGTAGCAATTAATAAATTCTTTCACACTGTCCTTTCCGGATGGGTACTTGGAGCTTTGTTCGTGGTGGGAATAAGTTCTTGGTTTTTATTGAAAAAACGCGAAGTAGATTTTGCTAAAAAGAGTATTCGAATTGCAGCTACATTTGGAATTATCTCCTCCATCTTAATTGTATGGACAGGGCATACTTCCGCTCAACTTGTTGCAGAGCATCAACCGATGAAACTCGCTGCAATGGAAGGATTATACGAAGGACATAACGGCGTATCATTGGTAGCGGTAGGAATTGTCAATCCTAAAAAAAAATCGTATAATGATGATGTGGAACCGATTGTTGCTGCTGTGAAAATTCCAAAAATGTTATCTTGGCTCTCTTTTTCTGATTTTGATGCCTATGTTCCGGGTATAAAAGATATTATTGATGGAGGATACGTTATGCCCGATGGCTCGATTGCACTCTCATTTGAAGAAAAACAAATAATGGGACAAAAAGCTCAAACAGCACTTAAAGATTTTTATAAAGCCAAAAACGAAAATGATTCTGCAGAAATGGCTACTCAAAAAGTAATCTTAGATGAAAATTATAAAAACTTTGGATATGGTTATTTGAAAAATGCGGAAGAATCAATCCCAAATGTTCCTATTGTTTTCTATTCTTTCCATTTAATGGTAATTCTTGGTGGAGCATTTTTAGGAATATTTATTTTTGCATTGGCGTTGGAAAGAAAAAACATGCTCACTTCTTATAGGTGGATTTTGTGGATTTTCTTGTTGTTTATTCCATTGGGCTATTTGGCAACACAACTTGGATGGGTTGTGGCAGAAGTTGGAAGGCAACCGTGGACTATTCAAGATATTCTTCCCGTGCAAGCAGCCGTTTCTAAACTGCAAACTTCATCTGTGCAAATCACTTTCTTCTTGTTTTTAGTACTGTTTACAGGTCTTTTAATCGCAGAAATTGGAATAATGAGGAAACAGATTGTCAAAGGACCTAAAATTGAAGAACAAAAAGAAGATGAAAAAAACAAATAATTTTATTGTAAATAATATTAAATTTTAATATACCACATTATGATAACATACTCATTTTTACAGCATTATTGGTGGTTTCTAATATCTTTGCTGGGAGGTTTACTTTCTTTCTTATTGTTCGTTCAAGGCGGACAAACGATGATTACTTCATTAGGTAAAACAGAAGATCAAAGACGCCTGATTGTAAATGTATTAGGAAGAAAATGGGAATACACATTTACAACTTTGGTTGTGTTTGGAGGTGCGTTTTTTGCATCTTTTCCGTTGTTTTATTCTACAAGCTTTGGAGGAGCTTATTGGGTTTGGATGCTTATTTTATCAACATTCATCCTTCAAGCAGTTTCTTACGAGTATCAAAATAAACAAGGGAATTTCTTTGGAAAGAGTGTTTACAGAGGGTTCCTGTTTTATAATGGAGTTGGAGCAACATTTTTAATCGGTGTTGCCGTAGCCACATTTTTTACCGGTTCTGAATTTACTGTAAACAAACAAAATATTGCAGAGTTTTCTGGCGAATTTGCACCTATTATTAGTCAATGGAACAATCCACTTCACGGATTGGAAGCTTTGCTCTGTGTTAGAAACTGGATGTTAGGTCTTGCTATTCTTTTTTTAGCACGGACTTTAGCAGTGTTGTTCTTTAAAAATAGAATTGATAATGAAGCTATATCAAAAAGACTTCATCGATCATTGGTCTTGAATGCTATTCCTTTCTTGGTTTTTTTCCTAACTTTTTTAATTTGGGTTTTAATATCGGAAGGTTTTGCCGTTGATCCGACAACAGGAAAAGTTAGTATGGAAGAATATAAATATCTCTCAAATTTCCTTCAGCAACCCGTAATTTTGGGAATATTTTTGTTGGGCGTAATTGGTGTGTTAGTGGGAATATTCGTCTCCATATTTAAAAAAACGTGGCGAAAAGGAATTTGGTTTGCAGGTGCTGGTACAGTTTTTACTGTTACGATGTTGCTACTCGTTGTTGGGTATAACAACACAGCATATTATCCATCAACGTCCCATTTGGACAGTTCGCTTACAATTTTCAACTCATCTTCAAGTGAATACACTTTGAAAGTTATGTCGATTGTGTCTTTGCTAATCCCAATTGTGTTGTCCTATATATTTTATGCATGGCGTGCTCTTGAAACAACTCACACCTCCATAAGTGAGATAAATGCGCCCGATAGTCATTCCTATTAAGCAGCTAAAATATTTTC
>JBDHYS010000300.1:0-2822 GCA_039811505.1 Paludibacteraceae bacterium
ACGAAAAGAAAAAATACGATCTGGAATACAAATCCGCTCTACTAAATTTTGCTTTTCAAACTCAGGATGAGCGTTGTAAATCTCCTCTATCGACTCGAGCACTTCGTGAACAGCTTGATGATATTCGGGCTCATTTGGAAAACGCCTTTTTAATTCGTTTAGAACTTCTTCGGTTTTCATTTGAATAAATTATTATAAAAATATTGTTATGATTATTTCGCTGCAAAGTTAATAAAAAATTTAAATAAAACGAGGTTTTTACACAAAAAGAGTGTTTTTTTTAATACATTGATATTAAAAGAGTGATAAATTTTACTTTTTGTCATTTTCATACCGTCTCTATTCGTTTTGTTTTCATTGGTCCTTTGATAAAAACAATTTCGTCAAATAAAAAAATAAAATAAGAAAAAGGGAATTTTTTAGAAAAAATATATAATTTTGTCCTCTCAACAAAAAGGAAAGCTGCCGGAGTGGTCGAACGGGCTTGACTCGAAATCAAGTGTACGGGTAACTGTACCGGGGGTTCGAATCCCTCGCTTTCCGCACAAAAAACAATATGCGAGAGAATAAGCTTTGTCCACAGTGCAAAATCAGACGTTTTCAAGTAAAAAATAGTGAAGGCGATGCCGTTGTCGTAACTGTAACGTTGGACAACCAAATCATTCCCATTCATACGGAACAGTCGTTAGAGGGTTTTGATTTGGGTATTTTATACTGTTTGGGCTGTTCGTGGAAAGGAAGTGTCCGAAATTTGATTTAAAATTCAAAAAAGAAAAGACTTACTCCAATAATACTTATCACCGCTCCTAAAACGTGTTTAATTTTTATTTTTTCTCCAAACATAATTGCAGAGGGCCAAATAATTAAAATTGGAACCAACGCCATCAAAGTAGCTGCAATTCCTGTTTTGGTGTGCTGAATTGCAAAAAGTGAGAGAGAAACTCCAATAAATGGTCCGAAAAATGAACCTGCAAACACATAATTCATTCCACTTTTGTGCTTGAAACCATCTTTTATTTTACCCCATCGCCCCAAAGCTGTAATCAGCACCACAAAAGAGAATAAACCGAAAATCGCACGAATTTGTGTCGCTGCGATTGGATCGTAATCGCCCATCCCTTTTTTACTTAAAATAATGCCAAGAGCTTGTCCTGTTGCTCCTCCAAATGCTAATAAAAATCCTTTTAAAGGGATGTTTAATTTCATCTGACGATTGGCGATAGCAATAGCAATTCCTGAAACGCTTATTAAAATTGCAATAATATTTTGGAGAGAAAGTGTTTCTGAAAGGAAAAACCAGCCAATAATGGCTGTTAGCATCGGTGCAAAACTCATTATCAGCGATGAAGTACGTGAACCGATCACACCATACGATTTAAATAAAAACAAATCGCCTAAGAAAAAACCGATAAAACCCGATAAACCCAACCAAATCCATTGTGTTTGAGTAGCGTCAAGTGGTAAAAACATACCACGTGTGAAAAAAGTAGTAATTCCTAAAAAAAGAAAAGCCAACGCCAAGCGAATAAAATTAACCGTTAAAGAACCGATTTTGTCACCTGCTTTTTGGAAAAACAAAGCACTAAACATCCAGAAAAAAGAGACAGACAACGCTGCAATCTCGCCAATATAATTTGAAAACATTTTTGTTGAAAATTTAATTTGCAAATGTACAATTTTTTCTTTTACAGCAACTCATCAATAATCCAAACACTTGAATTGAAAGTGTGGTTTTACTATTGTTCAGATTAAAATAAAATCCTATCTTTGCATTTCGTTTTTCGGGATGTAGCTCAGTCCGGTTTAGAGTACTCGTCTGGGGGGCGAGTGGTCGCTGGTTCGAATCCAGTCATCCCGACAAATAAAAACTAAAACGCTTGCAATCAGAAGATTACAAGCGTTTTAGTTTTTACAAAATTATTTACTGTTGTTTTCACATCACAAATCACTGACTCACAGAATATTTTTAAAAAAAACGTAATATCGAAATGAAAAATTGATAGAATATCGTTAGAGAAAACACAGTTTATTCGTCCCAAATATTTTCATACGTATAATATCCGTTTGGCATAACGGCAAATAACCCTTTTGCATTTCTTTGATTTTTATCTATTTGTTCTATTGTTTTCAGATCTTCTTCATCGAGTTGAATCGTTTGCGAAAGGAAATTTTCTTCTATTCTGCTCGATGTAACTGATTTCGGAATCACAACCGTATTTCTTGCCATTCCCCACGAGAGTAAAACTTGTGCCGTAGTGCAACGATGTTTTTCTGCAATTGTTTGAATTACACTATTTTCTGTTATTGATTTATCGGTATTTATCAAATGGCGACTTCCTAAAGGAGAATAAGCAGTAACGATAATTTTATTATTCTGGCAAAATTCTACCATCTTTTTTTGTTGAAAATAGGGATGCAATTCTATCTGATTTACTTCCGGTGCAACTGACAATTTCATTAACAAATTCAATTTAGGAATGCTAAAATTGGAGACGCCAATGTGTTTTGTTAATCCTTTTTTCTTTAATTCAATCATTGATTCCCACGTAGATTCAAGGGGAATTGTTTCAAGTGAAATTAAATCATCAACCGATTTTGGATTTTCGGTTTTAAATGCAAGAGGCCAATGAATTAAATAGAGATCCAAATAATCCAATTGTAAATTATTCAGTGTTTTACGTATTGCATTTTCAACCTCGCTCGGATGATGTGAATCATTCCAAAGTTTTGAAGTGATGAAAAGTTCATTTCGCTCCACAATTTTATTTTCAAACAAATAATGCAACGCTTCTCCAATTTCCTTCTCGTTTTTATAAATATAA
>JBDHYS010000301.1:0-2822 GCA_039811505.1 Paludibacteraceae bacterium
GTTTTTAATTAGTTAAAAAATTATTTCACAAGTCCTACAAATGTTTTTGAAGGCTTGAATGCTGGAATTGAGTGTGCTGGAATAATGATAGTTGTGTTTTTAGAAATGTTACGAGCAGTTTTTTCAGCTCTTTCTTTCACAATAAAACTACCGAATCCTCTAAGATACACATTTTCTTTTTTTGCTAATGAGTCTTTTACTACTTCCATAAAACTCTCAACAGTTCTCAATACAGTTTCTTTATCGATACCTGTACTTTTAGCAATTTCGTTTACAACGTCTGCTTTTGTCATTTTTTTAAAAGATTTTAATAAGTTATTAATTAATATGTTAATGTTTTTTTATTCGGACTGCAAATATACAGTTTTTATTCTGACTAAAAAAGAGTTACGTTTCTTTTTTTTGAAAATTTTGTTATTTTTTATTTTCAACGGCTTGCGAATCAAGAAGTAATGTTTGTATTTCTGCTAATTTCATATTGCGTCCCACAATGATTCCGTTCTTATCTATCAAAACTGTTGCAGGAATGGCATTTACACCATAAAGTTTGGCGCCAAAACTGTCCCAATATTGTAAATCGGAAATGTGATTCCACTCCAATTTATGTTTTTCAATGGCAGAAATCCACGGTTCTTTTTCTTTATCCAACGAAACACCCAAAATATTAAATCGTTCTCCTCTGTTTTTCTCATAAAAAGCTGTCAATTCAGGAAATGAACGGATGCAAGGACCGCACCAAGAAGCCCAAAAATCAATTAGCAAATAATCTGATTTTCCAACCAATTCTGAGAGTTTTAATTTTATTCCATTCGGTTGTTCCATTTCAAAATCGACAAAAGGTTGCCCGATTGATGTTTTTTTCTCTATTTCTGTGGCTTTTATCAATTCGGCTATACGCGAAATTTGTTTTGTTTCTGTATTCATTTCGGAGAAAATATTTTCTTTTTCTTCCACTGTAAAACCATAAAATGTGCTCATAAAAACATACGTTCCAACAACGGTATTTACTTTTGCAAGTGAATATTTCACCGCATTTTGTGTATATTCTTCATCGAGTTTATTTATTTTCTCCTCAATAGAATCTTGCGCTTCTTTGGTTTTCAATTCGTCCGGAAGTGAAATAAATGATTTGTAAAGTGCTTCCATTTTCTCCGAAAGCTTGTTTTGTTCCTTTTTATAGATATTGAAAATATCGTTTTGTTTTGTTCCACCGATTGAAATTGAAGTGGAATCTATTTCAACAGAAATTTTTCCATTTTCAAACACAAACGGTTCCATCTTGACAATTTCATTGTTTCCGTTTTTCACCACTAATTGAATAACTCGCACTGAATCAACAATATGTTTCATCTGAAACTTATTATCTACTATGTTTACACTGTCAATATTTTGCCATATTCTATTGATCCGCTCCGACAAAAAGACTTGAGCATTTTCAAAATCACCGTTTTGAATTGTTCCGGAAATTTGCAACTCTTTCGATTGGCAACTTGTGAAAAGAAATGTAATAAGCAAAAATGAATAAAAAAGTATCTTTTTCATTTTAGAAGATTTATTAAATAATTAGTTTTAATTTTGTCGACAAAATTGCACATTTTTTATCAATTTCACAACGTAATCAACACAATTATTCAAAATATTTTTATGAATCCGACTGATTTTCTATTTATCCATAAAAAACTATACAAATGGTACGATGAAAACAAGCGGATTTTGCCTTGGCGAGACATTTCTGATCCGTATAAAATCTGGATTTCTGAAATTATTCTTCAGCAAACTCGTGTTGCACAAGGATTTGAATATTATGTCCGTTTTATTGAACGTTTTGAAAATGTAGAAAATTTGGCAGCCGCAGATGAAAATGAAGTTTTGAAATATTGGCAAGGATTAGGGTATTATTCGCGAGCAAGAAATTTGCATAAAGCTGCCAAAATAATTGCAAATGATCACAAAGGAGTTTTTCCAAATCAATACAACGAAATAATTTCTTTGCCCGGAATTGGCGAATATACAGCGGCAGCAATCGCTTCGTTTGCTTTTAAGCTGCCTTTTGCGGTGGTTGATGGAAATGTGTATCGTGTACTTTCGCGTCTTTTTAACATTGAAATTCCGATGGACAGCAAAGATGGAAAAAAGATTTTTAAGGAAACCGCACAAAACTTTCTCAACGTAAAAAAGCCCGATTTACACAATCAAGCCATTATGGAATTGGGAGCTTTGCAATGCGTTCCCGTTAATCCAGATTGTGATATTTGCCCGTTAATAACTGAATGTAGAGCTTTTGTTGTGGGTTCTGTGAATAATTTGCCTGTAAAAGAGAGAAAAACAGCCACAAGAAATCGGTATTTTAACTATTTTTTCATTCAGAACGATGATAAATTTTACATCCAAAAAAGAACAAAAAAAGATATTTGGAAAAATTTATATGAACTGCCTTTAATAGAAACAGAAAAACAATTGCCCTTCATTGAATTAATTGAAACAGAAGACTATAAACATCTTTTTGACGGAATAAAACAAATAGAAATTTCACCTCATTCATTCAATTTAAAACATATTCTTTCACATCAAACAATTTATGCCACTTTTTACCATTTGAAAATTGAAAACGAGAACAATGCATTAAAAAATATGATTTTAACATCACACTTCTCTTTTCAAGGGTATCCCATCTCACGCCTAACAGAACTTTTTTTTGAGCAATTGAACAACGGGATTTAATTATGTTGGGCTAAAAACAGTATAAAAAAAATTGCCGAAAATCACTTCGACAGCCTTTCTTCTTTTGTTACAAGAAACGCTTAACGCTTAATTACTTTATG
>JBDHYS010000302.1:0-2797 GCA_039811505.1 Paludibacteraceae bacterium
TGATGAGAGGAGAGATGCCACTATTGTAACAAATTGGCTGAACGACTACAAAGGAAAATTGGGTGTAGGTAGAGCACAGTATCAAAACAACATTGTAAACGGACTTATTACAACGTACAATGTGTCTGTTGAGATACAAGATGCTTTGGTTAGCTTAGGTCTAAAAGAACAGTTTGATGAAATTCAAGCAGAAACAGAAATTATCATCTCTTATATTATTCAAAGAGCTGATGATTTGGCAGAGCGGAAAAAGAAAATCGCTACTATTCGTCAACAGTGTAGTAAAGATGCGATCGTTTTACTTCGTGCCATTGAAAATGAAGCCTATCTTGATTCAAGTGAGGGGCGTGTTTTTGTGAAACTGTTCAACTCTGTAAATGAAATTCTCGGTAGATATCGAACTCGCTACAAAATTAGTAAAGCAAATCGGAAAAATACCGAGAAAATCAAGGATGAACTTGAGATTGAACCAAGCTTACCTGAACTAAAATCGTAGAGCTGCAACTCCATGATTTATTAAATTCTAGACAAAAAAAGTCGGCGACATAACATCTGCCGACTTTTTTTATTTGAAAGTATCGTACAAAGGAAGTAAATTTATTCGTGAATACAAAATATATTAGCAAGGAAATTAGAAAGTTTGTAAAGTTGAAAGACCTAACAGGTTTTGGAGTTAAAAACTAAAAATTAAAAATTAAAAATTAAGAATTAAAAGCTAATCGTAACGAAGTGAAGATCCCGATTTATCGGGAGAACTAAAAGACCTAACAAGTTTTGAAGGTAAAAACTAAGAACTAAGAACAAGGAACAAAGAACAAAGAGGGAAAACTAAAAGACCTAACAGGTTTTGGAAACCTGTTAGGTCTAAAAAAGAGAAGGATTTTTTAATAATGAAAAGTCCAAGAAAATGATGGAATGGCTGGCAAAAGATGAGCCATTTTTATTTTGAAATCGTACTTCCCTTTTTCCGATTCTTTTGTGTTGAAAAACACCATGAAAGGATTTGCTCTGTTATACAAATTATAGATTGAAAAAGTGAGTTCCGATTTTGTATTTCTAATTTTTTTCAATTGGTACGTAGCAGAAATATCAAGGCGATGATAATCGGGCATTTTAAACGAATTATATCCTTCGTATTCGAGTTTAATTTTGTTCTCCAACATATACCAACTTCTTGGCAAATTCAATCTACTTCCCGTAGCAAATACAAACGTAGCACCAAATCGCCATCTGTCATTTAGTTCATATAAATTTACCATTGAAACATCGTGTCTTCTATCGTTTGAAGCAAGATAAGGTTTTCCGTTGTTAATACCGTCAAATTGTCGATAATTCCAACCCAACGTGTAATTTATCCAACCGGTATATTTTTTCCCATTTCGCCGAAGCATTATTTCGCTACCATAAGCATATCCACGACCGGTAAAAAGTACTTTATCCAATTGAAACGATGAAAACACATCGTTTACATTGCCTTTAAATTCCAATAAATTGGAGAATTTTTTATAATAAGTTTCCAAACTAATTTCCCATTTATTTTTATCAAAATTTTGAAAATATCCGCCCGAAAAGTGCCAAAGTGAAAGTGGCTTAATATTTTTGGAAACATTCGTAAAAATCATTACAGGTAAACCAACCGAAACAATCGGCACTTTATTAGCAAATTGATAATGTTTGCTGGCACTAAATTTTACCGATGAAGATTCTGTAAGCAAAATTCGGGTTAGCAATCTCGGCTCAACAGTAATGTAAGTTTTATCAATTTGCTGTTTTATATTTGAAGGGATTTCATCTTCTAAAAAAGCTGCATAAAAAGTGGAACGAACACCGGCATTTATTAAAAACGCTCCTCTACTCCACTCATCTCTAATGAAAAGTGAATTTTCTGAAAAATAATTGAGGTGTTCTATTTTTTCTAAATTATTCGATAGTTTTTTTTCAACTCCAATTGGAATAATTTTATTAACCGACAATTCTAATCCACCTTTAACGTGATGATTTTCTGATAAAAATGAAAAAACAGATTGACTTTTTATTGTTGTGTTTTCTGCATTCAGTTTAAAAGGAATCGACATCCATTCCATTGCCGAATTTTGAAAAAACTTTGAAATCGATACGTTTTGATTAAAAGTGCTTTTATCCGAAAAAAGATGATTAAATTGAAGTCCTGCAATTTTATTTCCCCAATTGCTCACATTATCGCCAAAGGAAAAAAGCTCATTATCCGAAACTTGCCCAATATCGTTTCCTGAATAAAAATAACCCGACAAATAAGATTTTGAACCCAATTTTGAATTAAATCCAATGTTCGAATCGTAAAAATCGAGCTGATTTTGTGTAACCATCTGGTTGGTTCCGATTTTTTGTAGAAAAGGTAAAATCAAGCTACGCAAATAACTTTGCCTGTGAGAAAAATAGATTGAGGAGTTTTTATAGACGGGAGTTTTTACCGAAAATTTTGCTGAAATTAAACCAATGCTGCCATCAATTGTCAGTTTGTCAGGTTTATTGACAAACGTTTTCACATCAATTACCGATGATAATCTTCCACCAAATTCTGCAGGAATCCCCGATTTTATAAATTCAATCTGGTCGATAATATCGGGATTAAATATTGAAAAAATTCCGACAACGTGCGTCGGATTTTCAACATTTGCACCATTCAATTGAATTAAATTTTGATCATTGTTTCCACCTCTCACATAGATATTTGCATTTGCCTCACCCGATTGAGAAACTCCACCGGCATAAAAAATAGTTTTAAACGGATCGGCTTCTCCCAAAACAAAAGGGATTT
>JBDHYS010000303.1:0-2790 GCA_039811505.1 Paludibacteraceae bacterium
GAACTTGCAAAATATGAAGAACTGAACGTTGACCACAGACCACCGAACACATTTTCTGTTATTGTGGACAGATTTGCAGAACTAAACAAAATTGACATTGATAAAATAGAATACATAAAAATTGACGGTGGTCCGAACGAACTCAAAGACGACAAACTAAAGCAAGATTTTAGAAAATATCATCAAGACAAAGCAAATTTGAGAATTGTCAAGAAAGATTTGAATTTAAGTCGTTCGTTTCAAGCAAGGGTGACAAGACAGAAAAAGGACTTGACAATTAAGGAAATAAAAACGAAATGAGAAGAAAAACACACCTAATAACTAAGCCCTCGTTTTGCCCAACGGGCATGAAATGAGACCGCTGTTGAACAAAATCGGCCAAACAACTCTATGGAGACGCAAGCTAAATGTTCAACCGCCAATTTTCCATCAGGCAGGTCGTACATTTCCGTCAGCTAATTTTCCGTAAATTTGAACTTTGTTTCTCGCCCGGGATTTTTCGATTAAAAATTCCTGCCCGAACGCAAAGCTGGTCAGACGTCATCTGTAAGCCTGACAGAACAGATTGGCATCCAGACAAATAATTCAAAAATATTTAGATTGTAACGTGATTGTGAAATAAAAAATGTAAAAGCTATTTTTGTATAAAATGACTGAAATACTATGAGCTATATCAAACTATTTGAGAGCAAGCAGATAAGAACTGTTTGGAATGAAAGCGACCAGAAATGGTATTTTGTTGTTGCGGATGTTGTTCAGGTATTGACTGACACTCCGAATCCAACTGATTATATAAAAAAAATGAGAAAGCGAGATGAGCAGCTTTCTAAAGGGTGGGGACAAATTGTCACCCCCCTTTCAGTTGAAACAGCGGGTGGAAAACAAAAACTTAATTGTGCTAATGCACAAGGACTTTTAAGAATAATTCAATCTATACCATCCCCGAAAGCAGAACCGTTTAAATTATGGTTAGCAAAAGTTGGTTTTGAAAGACTTGAAGAAATTGAAAATCCAGAATTAGCAACTCAAAGAACACGAGAAATCTATAAACTGAAAGGATATCCTGACGATTGGATTGAAAAACGAATGCGTAGTATTGCAATCCGTGAAGAACTAACCGATGAATGGAAAAACAGGGGAATTAATGAACAAATTGAATACTCAATTTTAACCGCAGAAATCTCAAAAGCAACATTTGGCTTAACTCCCTAAGAATACAAAAGGTTGAAAGGGCTAAAAAGTCAAAATTTAAGAGACCACATGACTGACCTCGAATTAATTTTCTCTATGCTTGGTGAAGCATCAACAAAAGAAATTGTTGTAAATACAAACCCTCGAGGATTTATTGAAAACAAAAAAGTAGCGAAAGCGGGTGGGAAAATTGCAGGTGATGCTAGGAAACAACTTGAAATTAAATCAGGGAAAAAAGTAGTTTCAGAATAGAATTACTTACCTGAATCCAAGAAGAAAAGAATAAACAAGAAAGACGACAAATAAAAAAACCCAGCAGCTAATAATCAAAGTCTCGTTTTGCCCAACGGGCATGAAATGAGACCGCTGTTGAACGAAACCGGCCAAATCTATGGAGACGCAGGCTAAATTTCCATCAGGCAGGTCGTACATTTCTGTCTGCTAATTTTCCGTAAATTTGAACTTTGTCGCTCGTCCGGGATTTTTCGTTTAAAAATTCCTGCCCAAACACAAAGATACCTGACTATTACCACACAATTTAACAACAAAAAATTTGCACATGGTTCATATCTGGTGTAAATTTACATCAAAAGATATTATTATGGCAAGACAAAGTATATCCTTATCGAAACCAAATGATGAATGGTTAAAAGCCCAAATAGACAGCGAGGAATATTCCAGCAAAAGTGAACTTATTAATGATTTGATAAGACAAGCCCGTAAACATCAGGATCATATTGACTGGATCAGAGCAAAATTGGAAAATTCGGAAAGAAGCGGTTTTACAAGTGATACCAAAGAACAAATTTTAAAACAGTCAAAATCTCTTCTTAATGGCTGAATACAGATTAAGTAACGCAGCCAAGG
Source organism: Paludibacteraceae bacterium (assembly GCA_039811505.1). GTDB lineage: Bacteria > Bacteroidota > Bacteroidia > Bacteroidales > Paludibacteraceae > UPXZ01. The sequence goes on from JBDHYS010000303.1 coordinate 2,059, forward strand.
AGGACTTGATTCGCATTCATCATTTTGGAGTCAAAAAGTTTGGTATTACGCAAGCCGACAAATATTTTGATTCCTTTTTTGATTACTTTGGAATTATTGCAGAAAGACCATTTGCATTTGAATCTGTAGATTATATAAAGCCAGGATATAGGAAATGTCCTTGTGGCACTGACACAATATATTACCGGATCAATGATAATATGATTGAAATAATGGCAATTGTAGGAATGCAGGATTTGAAAACTATACTCTAAACTTTTAGGATAAAAAATGCAAGATACGACGATTACAAAAAGGAGTTTTACAAATTATGTACTCCAGAATACACCCGGGCTTGGATTGAAAAAATAAAGACTATTCGGACATGGATAAAAGAGATGCTATAGATATTGCAACAAAATATGCCAATGCGGTAAAATCAAAATATGATTTTGTGAAAATTATTCTGTTTGGCTCTTACGCAAAAGGTAATTTTAATGCAGATAGTGATATTGCAGTAATATTAAAAGATTACACCAACCTTATCGACATACAACTCGATTTAATGCGATTAAGAAGAAAAATTGATAGTAGAATTGAACCACATCCGTTTAGAGAAAGAGATTTCAACATAACAAATCCGATAGTAAACGAGATTATTAAATACGGGCAAGACATAATAATTAATGAGGCTTAATAAGCTGGGCTCAGAGCAACCTGAAAGTCTTTTCTGTCTTTCAGGAACACCAACGA
>JBDHYS010000304.1:0-2789 GCA_039811505.1 Paludibacteraceae bacterium
CTATCATGTTTTCTTTTTGGTTCAACATATTCAATACATTTATAACGGCAGTGATGCTCATTCCGAACGAAACTCCACCATGACCTTTGAAAGGTGGATTTCCATCAAATAATTCGGAAATAGTGCCAACTCCAAGTTCCGTCATTTCACTTTCAAGCCCTAACAACATACGTTCCACAAAGGAAATTCCACTCTGTTTGTAAACCGATAAGTAAGCTCTGCTGTAGATAGAAATTGTCCAGGGCCAAACGGGCCCGTTATGATAATTCCGATTTCTTTCTTTCATTCCTCCAATATATTCAGGTCGGTACGAACCACTTTTTGGGCTTAAAGTTCTCAATCCTTTTGTGGTCAATAATTCTTTTGTGGTAATATCGAGCACCGATTTTTTCTGTTGTTTGTTGAGCGGCGAACGTGGCAATCCGGCAGCAATAATCATATTGGGTCTTACCTCTTGATCTTTGTAATTGTCTATCACATAATCGTGAAGATACGTCCCATTCCAAAAAACATCTATAAACGATAATCGGACATTTTCTGCCTGATAATTTAATAAATCTGCTGAATGTATATTACCAAATTGATTTTCCACTTCAACTGCAAATTTAAGAGCGTTGAACCAAAGTGCGTTTATTTCAACAACATAACCTGTGCGAGGTGTTATTGGAAATCCTTCTTCCACAGCGTTCATCCAAGTTGCAGGTTTTTTTGTTCCATCAACAAAAAGAAGATTATTGTTGTGTAGGAAAAGAGTAGGGTGATTTTGCCGTTTGATGAAATTAATGATTTTGACAACCAATTCTCCAAATCTTTTTGTGGCTTCTTCCATCCCTTTTACTTCGGAAAATTGCTGAACGGCATAAATGAACCAAAGTAAAGAATCGGGTTCATCAAGTCCATCTAATTTGTAGTTGAAATTCTCATCAGAAGAAATAAACATTTCTATCTCTTCGATTGCGGTTTTCACAATATCATTAAAATAATCTTCTCTACCTATCAATAATGTGGATGGAATCAACGAGAAAAATTCATCTCTTGCCCTCGCTTTGAACCAAGGATAACCTGCCAAAAGATATGTTTTATCTCCTTCGCGTTTGTAAAGTTGCTGTGCCGAATTTTTTAATGTGGAAAACATATCCAATCGGGCATCGCGTCTTGCTAACTCTTTATCCCAAAGTTTTTTTAATCCTAAGGGTGAGATTTCTGAAATTCCTCCTGAAAAAATAATTGATTCACCTTTTTTAATTGCCATTTCAAAATATCCCGGCACCAACAAATCTTCTTGATAATCGTATCCACGTTCTTTTTCTTTGTAATACTCAATTCCTTTGTTCCAATTGGGTTCAAAGTGGAAAGTATTGGTTTTGGAAAACTGCATATAAAGCGATGGATAATTGTCGTAAAGTTGCATCGAAATGCCATTTTTTAACTCTTTATACGACGTGTCGGCAGAATCATTTTCTTGTGTCAAAATGTTCACGTTTCTAAAAGCTAAAAAGGGTTTAAATCGAATTAATGTGGGCGAATGTGCATCGAGAAGGGTGTATTTTATCAAAATTCTTGGCTCAAACGAGACCAACATTCGTTCTTTGGATAAAATTACTCCACCTACGCGATAAATTGTTCTTGAAATGACATCGCAATCAAATTCACGAATGTAACGATGTCCGTTTGGGCTTATGTGTCCACCATTGTATTGATGAATCCCCAAATTAAATTCTGCTCCGTGCTGAATAATTGTTTCATCTAATGAAGAAAGCAACACGTGATTTGAATCGTCCAATTCCGGCAGTGGCAAAACCAACTGACCGTGATATTTTCTGGTATTACAATCAATAAGCGTTGTGTGATTGTAAGCGCCAGCTCGATTGGTTCGAATCATCTCTTTCGATAGCGATTTCTCCAAATTAGTGAGAAGCGTTTTATCAAAATTTAAATAGCTCATTTTTTAATTGTTATGTTTTAAAGGTTGCACCAAAAATAGATATAAAAATATAATAATGCAAGAGAAAATCAAAAAATCATACAATACTATTTCTATAATAAGTTGTTTTTATTGTAATTCTTTGACATTCAATGAGTGTGTGAAATTCTTTTTTTTAAGTATGATTATTAACAATTAAAAATTATTTTTGTTGTTTTTCCGGTTTTAAAAATATTTCAATAAAAGTATCTAAAATAAAAAATATTTTTTAGAAAAACATTGATAAGTAGTAATAAAATGAGTAATAAAAATTACAGTTTTATGTTTTTGTGCCTTTACTCGTTTTGATGTGTTATTATCACTTTAAAAGTGCAAATTTTCTCTCTTTTTCAATCTTTGATACGTAAAAACAAATACTTATATTTGCAGATATAATTGCCCCAACTTCTAATTTTATGCAAGCAATATATTCTTTTGCTGATTTAACATTGTACCTCGTCAATTCTAAAAAAAGGAAACGGATAGCGGTTGCAAATGCAGTTGATGAACACACTTTAGATGCTGTCTTGAAAGCAGTTGAGATTGGAATTGCAGAAGCTTTTCTAATTGGAGACGTTGCGGCGATAGAATTACCCCGCTTTTATGAAAAACCTTCCATTTTAGAGTTTACTCATATTATTGATATTCCCGATGTAGATGAAGCTACTTTGGAAGCCGTGAGAATGGTGAAAGAAGGCGAAGCAGATATTTTGATGAAAGGTTTGGTCAATACAGACGTGATTTTACGGGCAATTTTAGACAAAGATAAAGGTTTGATTGCACCCAATACGGTTTAGATGTACAATGCAGCACTCTAAATTCAGAA
>JBDHYS010000305.1:0-2775 GCA_039811505.1 Paludibacteraceae bacterium
TATCAAGAATTAATTGACAGACATATTGAAAAAGAATTGGGAACGATATTCAATGCTTTCGGTAATGCAACTTCTCCCGAAGATATCACGAAAGTTTTTTCATCACTAAATGTGTGCAATATGTTGAATTTGAAGTATATCATTTACAATAAACAAGCTCCACCATTGGAAAATCCATTTAGAAATGGAAATGCTTGGTTTGTGAAAAAAATGGTAGTTGCTGAAAATGCCGATGAAGAGATGAAATTATTGGGCAAAATTGATATAAAAAACGAGTTAGTCGTTGATAAATCTTTAGCTTCAGCACTTTCTACTGTGGAAAACTCAGACACTTCGGCTACAATTTCACTTAAATCATATCGTCCTAATCACTTGATTTACAGTGTAAATTCCGCAACAGAACAAGTGGCTGTTTTTTCTGAAATTTTTTATGATAAAGGTTGGATTGCAACCATCAACGGAGAAGAAATTCCTTATACGCGTGTCAATTATTTGCTACGTGGAATGTCGCTAAAAGCGGGTAATTATGAAGTTGAATTTAAGTTTAATCCTTCTTCTTATTCTGTAGGAAATACCATTGCGATGATTGGTTCAATTACACTTATATTAATATTTATCATCGGTTTGTATTTTTATATTTCAAGACAAAAAAAGATAGAAAAATAAAAGAATAATTTAATAATTATATCCTTTATAATAGTTTGAATAAAAAAGCTATGGCAAAAAAGAAAAGAAAGAGTAAAAAATTTAGAATACGAAATGCAGGTATAACATCGGTTGTAAGTATGATGTTGTTGCTTTTTGTGATTGGGCTTTTCATCTCTTTATTGTTTGTAGGTCATTCTATGGGCGAAAAACTGAAAGAAACGATTAATTTTTCAATCGTTCTTTCTGATGAAACGACTGAAAATCAAGTTTCTGAATTGACATCGTTTATTAAAAATAAAAATATATCCAACTCAATAGAATACATTTCAAAAGAACAAGCTCTAACCGAACACATTGAAATGCTTGGCGATAATCCCGCTGAATTTTTAGGCTGGAATCCGCTTTTTGCATCCATTGAAGTAAAATTAAAATCTGATTTTGCACATGCAGACAGCATCAGCAAAATAGAATCTCAACTAAAATCATTTAGTACTATTCAAAAGATTGTTTATCAAAAAGATGTTATAAACATTGTAAATGAAAATGTGAAACGCCTCAGCATCTTCTTCTTAGGATTAACCGTTTTGCTGGTTGTTATCTCATTTGTGTTGATAAATAACACTGTCCGTTTAAGAATTTATTCAGACCGTTTTTTAATCAATACAATGCGTTTAGTTGGTGCAAAAAGCTGGTTTGTGCGGAAACCGTATGTTCAAAAAGGATTATTGAACGGACTTTTAGCAGCAGTTTTTGCCATACTTTTGTTAATTGGGCTTGGATATTATTTGCGTTACGATTACGGACTTGATTTCTCGATTTTTACTATTGAAATTATGTTGATGATTGGAGGATTTATTGTTTTGATAGGAATGTTTCTTTCTGCGATTTCGTCCTATTTTGCAGTTGGGCGATACGTGAGAATGAGAGGCGATGATATGTATTTAATTTAAATTTAATGAACTAACAAAATAGATTTTAGAAATGAGTAATAAAAAATTTGAAATTTCAAAGATAAATTATTGGATGATAGCCATTTCATTTGCAATAATTGTGATTGGATTTCTTTTGATGGGTGGAAAACCATCAGGAACTGAATTTAATCCAGATATTTTTAGTACAAGAAGAATTGTTGTAGGTCCAATGGTTTCGTTTTTTGGATTTCTCTGTATGATTTTTGCCATTCTTTATAAACCAAAAAGTAAAAACACAAAAGAATGAGTATTTTTGAAGCAATTATTATTGCCATCGTAGAAGGATTGACAGAGTTTTTGCCGGTTTCTTCAACTGGGCACATGATTCTTACACAAGGTTTTTTAGGGGTAAAAAGTGATGATTTTGTAAAAGCATTTACAGTTATTATTCAATTTGGAGCTATTCTTTCTGTAATTGTTCTTTATTGGAAACGATTTGTGAAGTTAAATCAAGTTTCTAAAACAGCAGAAATGAGTTATTCCAAATATTTTTTAGAAAAATATGACTTTTATGTAAAACTTTTGATAGCATTTTTACCGGCAGCAGTTATCGGTTTTTTAGCAAATGATTTTATAGATAATTTATTGGAAAATGTGTGGGTTGTTGCCACGATGTTGGTTTTGGGTGGAGTTTTTATGCTTTTTGTGGACAAATGGTTCACATATCCGGAGGAAACGGAACCAAAAATGAATTGGATACATGCTTTGAAAATTGGTTTTGCTCAATGCGTTGCAATGATTCCGGGCGTTTCACGTTCCATGGCAACAATTGTTGGTGGAACGGCTTTGGGATTTAGCAGAAAAACTGCTGCTGAGTTCTCTTTTTTCCTTGCTGTGCCTACAATGGCTGCTGCATCAGGATACAAACTTTTGAAATTATTTCTTGATGAAGCAACTCGACAAATGTTGATTGATAATTTGGGCGTTTTGTTGATAGGAAATATCGTTGCGTTTGTTGTAGCAATGGCAGCAATCAAATTTTTCATCAATTTTCTCACCAAATATGGCTTCAAAGCGTTTGGATATTATCGTATTATTGCAGGATTAGCAATTATTATATTGCTTTTCTTAGGGTTTAATTTAGAAGTAGTGTAAAAAAAAAGGTGGTTGATTATATTGAAGGGGAAGTTTTATATGTAAACAAGCCGTTGGATTG
>JBDHYS010000306.1:0-2773 GCA_039811505.1 Paludibacteraceae bacterium
AAGCAGATAATGAATTAACTACTTCTCCATCAAGTTTAGCGTATGAATGTATCGATCAAGTTAGAGAACGTGCCAAAATTTCAAAATTGACAGGAGGATTAACAAAAGAACAATTCAGAGAAGCCATTAAAAAAGAGCGTGCAATGGAACTTTGTTTTGAAGCACTTCGCAGATGGGATTTGATTCGTTGGGGCGATTTTTATATCTCAATGAACGGAATGCAGGGTTATGTTCAACAAGATAGTTGGGGCGGAGGATTTAAATATGCAGCTGATTATTATAAAGTGTCAGATTCTTACAATTATTTTCCAATACCTGAAATAGAAATGTCTGTCAATAAATTAATAACAAGTAATAATCCAGGTTGGTAATTTTTTATAAAAACATAAAACTATGAAAATAAAATATTTCATCATTATTGCTCTTTTTGCAACTTTGATTGCATCTTGTAAAAACGAATTAGAGCAACCGGTAAAGTTTGATGTGAAAGTTGAATCAGCCGATTATGTAACCTTTGCAGATTCAATTTATGTGGCTCCGGTAGGAAGTAAAATTAAATTTAATTTTACAGGAGAACCTGATTTTATCTCTTTTTCTTACGATAGATTTCTTCCAACAAATGCTAATTTGAAATTTTCAACACAAGCTGCTTGGGGAACGCACATTGAAAATACATTGAAAGTGCTGATTTCTGATAGTTTTGAAGGATTGGCAATGGATAATTATGAGAATGATAAAAAATTGATCTCAAATCATAATTGGATTGATATTTCTCAATTGTCAAATCTTCCAACCGCAGCGAATAAAAAACAAGATGCCACTATTCTTTTAAATGATTATAGAGGTAAGAATGTTACATTTGCTTTTCGTTATAACACTGTTTTTGCTGATGATTGGCAACCTTCTTGGAATGTTAACGATTTGGTAATTGAAAACACGCGTATCACGGATGGAACCAAAGAAATGACAATTTTAGCCGCTACAATGGGATTTTCTCCTTTTGATATTAACAATGCAGAAAATCCTTATCGAAATGAGTATGTTTCGGGTGTTTGGAGTATTGTAAATCCTGCTGCTATTCAAATGCGTCAAACGGCAAGAGGAAATGAGTTGAATGATGATTGGCTTATCTCCAAACCAATAGAAATTCCGAAAGGAGTGGTTGAAACAGGAAATCCGGTGAATGTAAAAAATACAACACTTTCTGTTTCGGACTACACATACACATTTGACAAAGTTGGAGAATATTCGGTTACATTTAAAGCTTCGAATTACAATTATCGTCATCATTCTTCTACATTAAAGACAGTAAAAATTTTAATTACAGATTAATCGATTTTTGAATGAAACAACTAAGTTTTTATATTCTATTTTTTGTTCTAATAAATTGTTCTTCGGTTTATTCACAACAATTTAGTTTTGACAATGGTGTGATTGCACCATTTCAAGTGGCTGATGCAAATAAATCGGAACTTACATTAGTTAGTGCACCTTATAAAGATGGAAACTTAGCGTTACAATGGTTGTGGAGTGCTCCAGCAACATTGAAAATTAATTCTCCTGTAACTTTTAGAAACTTTCGAGACGGTGTGATTTTCTGGGTGTACAATGAAACACCCAGAAAACAGCCTCTCGTGGGTGAATTTTTCGATGAAAATAACATAATACAATATGTTTTTCATTTCGGATTGGATTTTCAAGGGTGGCGGATTTGTCGTATCGGAAGTAAATATATGACCGGTGAAAAAAGAAAAAGCACCAATTTGATTTTACATTTACATTCTCCACAACAAACGGAACAAGGGCGTATTTTTATCGATCGCTTTTCGTATGTTGCAGATGTAAATTATCAAAATGCACCGGACGCACAACAGCCTAATAATACAGAAAATAACTATATAAATCATTGGAACTCTCTTTGGAAATGGGAATCTGAAAATATTTATGATTTGTCTTTGGTAGAAACATTGACAGCAGAACAAAAACAATCTTTACAAAAAATAGATTTAGAGATTCTTTCAAGATTGCCAAAATCGGCAAATACTTCCTTAATAAATAGTGCAAAAAATCAATTTTCTTTGGCAAAAATCCGAAAAACAGACGGTTTTTGGATTGGTTCGCCGTTGGTGGTGAAACCTGATAAGCTAAATGATGATATTGCTCTTTCTGAATTGGGAAATATGATGCTTGGTTTTGCTTTGGATTCAAAATTTAATTCCAATGCTGCATCAAAACAAAATTACATCGACTTGTGGGATTATGCTTTGAGTCAAGGATTTGCATTTGGTAGTGCAATGGGCAATAATCACCATTATGGATATGAAACAAGACAGATTTTTCAAGCCGCTTATTTGATGAAAGATGTTTTGATTGCATCTGGACAAATTAACGATGTGGCAGCAACTTTGTCTTTTTGGAGTGGATTGCCGGAAACAAGAACTTCGTACAACAATTCGCGTGAAGGAGTTGTAGATACTTGGAATACATTGCTTTTGCCACGGTTAATAGCTGCAATGCTTATTCAAGATTTACCACAACAATTCAGAGCAGCTCAATCACTTGTTCGTTGGGTAAATGGTTCACTTGAATTTACACCCGGAAACTTAGGCGGTATAAAACCAGACGGAACGATTTTTCATCATGCAGGACATTATCCAGCTTATGGAGTGGGAGGTTTTGCTGGTTTAGGAGATTTTATCGGATCACTTTTGGGTTCAGAATTTCGTTTGTCCAATTCGGCACATTCAAATTTGGCACTTTCCCTTTTTGCAAT
>JBDHYS010000307.1:0-2772 GCA_039811505.1 Paludibacteraceae bacterium
GCTTTTTGATTTAATGTAGCTCTTGAACTTTCTTGTTTGCTGATTAATTTTTCATTTGCATCTTTTGCAAATGTGTAATTTAGCAACAATGAATCGATGTTTACATACGCAATTGGTAGATTTACTGTTACGGTTGAATCTCCTTTTGCTGCAAGTTCAACTTTCGAGTTGGATTGGTTTTTTCCTAAAACCAAGATAAACAAAATTACTACAGCAATAATTAATACTATGTTTAACAGGAGAGAAAGATTTTTTGAGTTCATACAATTATTATTCTTCTATTTTTAATTCTTTTACAAAAGAGGTTACATTTGATTTTGATTTTTGAGCTTCGGCATCTTGAGTTGTGGCACACGAAACACCTTGATTTTCTAACGCTTTGCTTCCACCGATATGAATGTTGGGAAATTCTCCGTTTTTGAATAAGAAAATCCGAAAACCCAAAAGGAAAACGGCAATTAAAATTATTATCCCACTAATTACTATAGTTGCTATTATATTGTCCATTTTTATATTTTTAAAAAATAAGACTACAAAGATACGTTTTTTGATAAATAAGTTTATTCTAAACATTGCATTTTTAGAAAAAAGAATAAATTTAAGTCGTATTTAACCAAAAATTAACATTTTAAGGTTTCTTTTTTACGTAACTTGCCAAAACGAATGAATACTTCCAATTGTTTGATAATAAAAAAATTAAATGGATTTGTGTATGAAACGATTAAAAAATGAATTTTATTCAAATAATGCTTTGTTTGTTGCAAAATATCTTTTAGGTAAAACACTTGTGAGAAAACATACGAGTGGCGAAATAAAATATTATAAAATTACCGCAACAGAAGCTTATTTTGGCGAAGAAGATAAAGCTTGTCATGCTCACAAAGGAAGAACCAAACGGACAGAAATTTTATATCACTCTGGTGGTTTCATTTATGTATATCTTATTTATGGAATCCACTGGTTGTTTAACATTGTTACAGGAGAAGGAAATTTTCCTCAAGCAGTTTTGATTTGTGGATTAAATGAAATCAAAGGATCAGGAAGAGTGGGAAAAGAATTAGCAATAGATAAATCTTTTTACGGAGAAAATATAATAACGTCAGATCATATTTGGATTGAAGAGAATGACGAAATATCAGAAGACATCATCGAAACTCCAAGAATTGGGATTGATTATGCCGGCGAATGGAAAGATAAATTATGGCGATTTGAATTAAAAAAATAGTGTATTTTTACTCTAAAACAGCCAATACACACAAAATCAGAATTAAATTCCATATATTTTTCAAAAATATTTAGAATTAATTTGTGGAATGAAAAAAAGGTCGTATATTTGCACCCGCAATTGAAAAGCTCCTTTCAAATTCAGCTTTTTCAAAAGGCCCATTCGTCTATCGGTTAGGACATCAGATTTTCATTCTGGAAAGAGGGGTTCGATTCCCCTATGGGCTACTTATATATGAGATTAAAAAAAATATACTTAAAGTTATGGCAAACCATAAATCAGCTTTAAAAAGAATTCGTAAAACAAGTACAAGAAGATTGGCAAACCGCTATTACGCAAAGACAGCAAGAAATGCCGTTCGTAAATTACGTTTAATTTCAGACAAAGCAGAAGCTTCTGAAATGTTACCAAAAGTATCTTCAATGCTTGATAAATTAGCGAAGAAAAATGTAATTCATAAAAACAAAGCAGGTAATTTAAAATCTAAACTTACCAAGCACGTTAATAGCTTGAATTAATTCTTTTTTAATATATTTAATAAACCCTTTCTCAAAGAGTTAGGGTTTTTTTGTCATTGTAATTATTACAAATCTTGTTGCAACTAATATTATACAATAAAAGCTGAAAATTATTTTTTCAGCTTTTATTGTTTTGTTGTAAATGAAAATAGATGTGATTAATAACCTAATATTTTAAGCATTGATTTGTAGCTTTGTTCTTTGGCAAATAATTTGGTAAAATATTCACCATCTTCGTCTTTGTCAATAATTACCAATTTTGGACTTGGAATTAAACAGTGCTGAATCCCACCAAATCCGCTCAACGATTCTTGATAAGCGCCCATGTGAAAAAATCCAATATACTGTTCCCTTCCTTGTTCCATTTTTGGTAAAAATATCGCATTTGAATGAACTTCCGCATTGTAAAAATCTTCACTGTCGCAAGTTAATCCACCTAAATTGACACGTTCATATTCTTTATCCCAATTATTGATAGCTAAAAACACATAACGCTGATTTATTGCCCAAGTATCCGGCAAAGTGGTCATAAAAGAGCTATCGATCATATTCCAAAGCTCACGGTCATTTTGTTTTTTCTGATTCACGATTGAATACAACATTGCTCCGCTTTCACCAACTGTATATGACCCGTATTCTGTAAAAATATGTGGCTCGGGAACGCCATTTTGATTGCAAATCAGTTTTATTTGTGATACAATCTCTTCCGCCATATATTCATAATCGTAATCAAAATCCAAATGTGTTTGTATTGGAAATCCGCCTCCAATATTCAAGCTATCAAGTGTAGTGCAAACTTTTTTCAATTCACAATATAAGTTAACAGCTTTACTTAACTCGTTCCAATAGTAAAGCGTATCTTTTACACCGGTATTTATAAAAAAATGTAACATCTTTAAATCTACATTTTTATTCTTAGCTATCTTTTCTTCATAATAAGGAATTATATCATTGTATCTTATCCCAAGACGCGAGGTATAAAAATCAAACTTTGGTTCTTCTTCTGATGCAATCCTAATCCCAACTTTT
>JBDHYS010000308.1:0-2761 GCA_039811505.1 Paludibacteraceae bacterium
CTGGAAATAGCAATTATTGGGACAGGGTCAACAATTCAACAGACACATTATACGCTTAAACAGTTCAACAGTTCAATGGATCAACAATCATTTTAGTGCCGATAAATTACAACAATAAGGAAAGATAAATAGTGACCAACGAACAAAACAACAAACGCATAGCTAAAAACACCCTGATGCTGTATTTCAGGATGATACTGGTAATGGCCGTTTCGCTATATATCTCGCGTATTGTCTTAAGAGAGCTTGGTGTATCGGATTACGGTATATATTCACTTGTGGGTGGTTTTATAGCGTTGTTTGGATTCCTTAATGCAGCCATGTCGTCTGCAACTCAAAGGTACCTCACTTTTGATCTGGGCAAGAAAGATTATGCTCGATTACAAAAAACATTTAGTGCCGCCCTCACTATCCATATGGGTATTGCATTAATAGTATTGTTGTTCGCTGAGACATTAGGCTTGTGGTATGTAAATAATAAAATGGTATTTCCTCCCGAAAGAACGTATGCCGTAAACGTGGTTTATCAATTCTCTATAGCTGCATCTTTGTTGGGTATTATTCTGGTGCCATACAATGCTCTTATTATTGCTCGTGAAAAGATGAATGTTTTTGCCTATATCAGTATTGTAGAGGTTGTGCTAAAGTTAGCAATAGTATTCATGCTTGTTTTCTTTGCGAGTGATAAACTTATTGCATATGCTATTCTAACATTTGTGGTGTCTTTCATTATTCGTATGACTTATCAAGCATATTGTAGAAAACAATTCAAAGAGAGTAAGTATAAATTTGAATGGGACAAAGCGTATTATAAGGAGTTGATTAGTTATTCGGGATGGAACTTGTTCGGTCAATCCGCAAATGTATTGGCAAATCAAGGAACAAGTGTATTGTTCAATCTGTTTCATGGAGTTACTATTAATGCAGCAATAAGTATAGCTAATCAAGTAAATACAGCCGTGTATGGATTTGTATCAAATTTCCAACAAGCATTTAATCCTCAAATAACTAAAACATACGCAGCTGAAGAGTATGCAAGTCACAAAAGAATGGTACTTACCGCTTCAAAGTTCTCTTTGATTATTATGTCATTGATGTCTGCACCTATTTTGCTGTTTCCAAACATGTTCTTGACATTATGGCTGGGGGATAATCTTCCAGAGTATGTGACACAGTTTGTTCAAATTGTATTGTTATACTCATTAATAGATGCGTTATCGGGTCCATTTTGGACTTCTGCTTATGCTATTGGCAGAGTAAAAAAATATAATATCGGTATTAGTACAATAAATTTCTTAACTTTACCACTTATATACCTGTTATTAAAGATTGGAGTAAAGCCTTATATGGCATTTTTAACAAGACTTTTTATATCAATGAGCATACAAGCATATAGATATTATTTCGTAAATGGATTTCTCAGGTTTAAATTTAAAGAGTTCATCCCATATATATGGCGAATTGCTGCTTTATTTACTATAAATATTGCACTATCTTTGTTATCAGGCTTTATGCAAGTAGAAACATTGAAAAGTTTTCTTATTGCTTTAATTATACTTGAAGTAATGCTAATAACGGTAGTTGTTTTTATTATAATGACTAAACCTGAGCGATTGTTGATAAAAAGTTATATAAAAAAGTAGGAAATTTACTTGTAATTTAATGTAAAATGAAGTACGGATTATTAAAATACCAAGAAGGAAAGAGGTCATTTAATATAGGTGATTACATACAGAGTTTAGCTGCAAAACAGTTTTTGCCAAAAGTTGATGTTTTGATTAATCGTGACAAAATGTCACATTATGAAGGAGAAGATACTAAAATAATATTAAATGGGTGGTTTACGCACAATGTAAAAGATTGGATACCATCCAATCATATAATTCCATTATTTATCTCTTTTCACATGAATAATACTGCAGCTCCCTTTATGCTTAACGATGAAGGGATAGACTATCTAAAAAAGCATGAGCCTATTGGCTGTAGAGATAGGTATACTGCTCAAATACTTAATGAAAAGGGAATTGAGTCATATTTTTCTGGATGCTTAACATTGACTTTAGATAGTTATAAAGTTACAGATAATCAAAGAGGAGAGGATATATATATAGTTGACCCATTATATGGTTATATTACGAAACAAAAGGTGTTTAAAAGTTTTAGATCTTTTGCACGAAGCTTATATAATGGTAAAATATTTGAGTTGGGAAAACGAAAAAAACATCTTGAAAATATTATTAGCAAAGAACTATCAGATTCAGCTATATATATAAATCAAGAGCCACCTGCAAACACATATACGGAAGAGCAAAAGTTTGAAATGGCTGAGGAATTATTGCATAAATATGCTAGAGCTAAGCTTGTTATAACTTCACGTATACATTGTGCTCTTCCTTGCTTGGCATTAGGGACTCCGGTAATATTCATCAATGGTTTTGATTCGTTCGTTGATTCATGCCGATTCGATGGTTTAATCAATCTTTTTAATAGAATCGATATCAATACAAAAACCGGAGAATGGACTTCAAACTTCGGATTGGAAGATAAAATATCAGCAGATATTACTATTAAAAACTTAGATAATTATCTAAATCTGGCAAATCAAATGAAGGAAATTTGTAGAAGATTTATTGCTTAATAATGTAAAGACGATGTATTTAGGTAAGGCGTATTATTATTATGTGCAGCATCCAAATTCTCTGACAAAAACAAATGATGAAAGTCTGATTGAAAAACAAACTGAAAGTACTATTAAAATTGT
>JBDHYS010000309.1:0-2754 GCA_039811505.1 Paludibacteraceae bacterium
CACACCCTCAAGGTGCTAAGACCAAAGTCCCCTTTAGGGGGTTGGGGGTAATAGTAATTAGGGGGTAATAGGATTTACTTGTATTTCTCCCACAAAAAATATATATCTTTGCGCACATGAATAACAATACCACAAATATAACCAATTGCAATAACGAGCCATTAGTGAGCGTAGTGATACCTACTTATAACCGCTCTTTTGAACTGCAACGTGCAATACGTAGCGTACTTTCCCAAACATACCAAAACTTTGAGATTTTGGTGGTTGACGATGGTTCGGAAGAGGAATTGAAACCTGTTTGCGATTCTTTTGGTGATGCACGTATTCGTTTTTTTAGAAACGAGCAGCATACCAATGCCAATGTAGCACGAAATAGAGGTATAAAAGAGGCTAAAGGCGAGTATATTGCCATGCTCGACTCCGATGATGAATACCTGCCCATACACCTTGCTCGCCGAGTGCAGAAGATAAAAGAGTGGGGATGTGATGGGATATTTGGAAGTGTGTATATTTTTGATGGGGTTAAAAGAACTCTCTCTTTGAGTAGGCCACTTCGTGAAGGTGAGTTAATGGTGAACTATCTTCTTTCTGATGGGGCTGCCACTACGCCAACTCATTTTTATAAGACTTCTTGTGCTAACGATATTTTGTGGGATGAGAGTTTGTTGCGTCATCAGGATTATGATTTTTCGGTCAGGTTTGCCCAAAAGTATAGTTTTATTAGTGATTATGAACCAACAACAGTTATAAACTGGATAAAAGGTGAAAAGAGAAATGTAGATTTGAAATCTTGTGTAATATTCGCCGAAAAAATTAAACAACATGCCTCAGGATATTTCCTGTCTAAGTATTTTGTTCAGATGTATAAAGTTGCTATTCTATTAGCGGATAAAAACTCAATAAAATACTATAAGAATAATGTAATTGAAAGAATTAATTTTTTAACTATAGGTGAGTGGTTGGAATTTAGGAATGCAAATACATTTATGCAAAAGATTCTGTTTAGTTTCGACTATTTGTTTCGACTTTTGTTATATAGTGTTAGATGATAATAAAACGATGAAAAGAATAAATAAACCAAATAAAAAATTAGTGTTGTTTACCAATTCCTATCCTTATGAAAAGGGAGAAGAATTTTTGGAGGATGAAATTGATGTTTTATCAACAATTTTTCATGACATAATTATTGTTCCCGCTAATGTCGATGCCAATAAACGCAGTATTCCGAGTAATGTTGGTTGTTATATTCTTAAGTATCCGTCATCTACTAAAAAAATATATATACTTTTTGCAAATATTTTTATTCTGTTTAAATTATTTGCACAAGAAATCAAGGTTATCGTTTCAAAACAAGTGAAAATTAGTAAAACATATAAAATTTTCCTGTTATTAGTCAATCAATTCTTCAGGTTGTATTCATTAAAGCCGATTTTAAAAGATAACGTTGATTTTGTATTCTATTCTTATTGGACCAATGATTGGGCTACAATGCTCGCTTTAGCTAATAAAAAAAAGTGGATCTCTGGTTTTGTATGTCGTGTACATGGTTATGATTTATTTGAAGATAGATATTCCGATAATTATATACCTTTCCGAAAGTTGCAGTTTTCTGAAGCCAACCAAATTGTAAGCGTGTCAAAAAAAGGAATGCTATATTTAAAAAAGAATTATCCTCAGTTTGAGTCTAAATTTAAGTTCAGTTATCTTGGCACAAAACATGGAAATTTTAAGAATACAGATTTTGATGACTGTTTTCATATAGTATCTTGCTCTCGAATTGATTCCAATAAGCGCGTTGAATTAATTGCTGAAGCATTGACATATTGTGATTTGCCAATTTGTTGGACTCATATAGGCACTGGTGAACAATTGTATTTGGTAGAGAAGTTTATTAAATCTATGCCAAGTATTATAAAAGTTTTCCTTGTTGGTGAAATTAAGAAAGATGAGGTGATAGACTTTTATGAATCAAATTCTGTGCATCTTTTCCTTAATGTAAGTAAGAGTGAAGGTTTGCCTGTTTCAGTTATGGAAGCTATAAGTTATGGAATACCTGTATTAGCTACAAATGTGGGAGGGATGGATGAGATAGTTAATGATGATACCGGTATGCTTTTATCTCCAGATATTTCTCCTTCTAAACTTTCACAATCTATCTTGCAAATGAAAAAAATGATAGATAATGAACAGTTTAATAGAGATATTATAAAAAGTTATTGGGAAGCAAATTTTTCTGCTAAAACTAATTTTCAATTGTTTTATGAATTATATCTGAAATGAATATTTTAAATGATATTTTGAGAATTTTAAAAATTAAAATAGCAGTATTTTACTTGTTGAATTTTAAATACAAGTTTAAATATAATCAGTGTAAGATATTTTCTGTAATACCTGAATTTGTAGATTTAGGCCAAGGGGTTATAATTGAAAAAAATGTTATAATAGATAACCATCTTCTTTCCTTAGGTAAACACTCTATTATTGTTGATCGTACATATATAAGTAACTGTAAGTCTATTGGTAGTTTTTGCAGTATTTCTATGGATGTAAAAATTGGTTTAATGGCTCATCCATCCGATTTTGTCAGTACTAGTCCGCTATTATATTCTCATCGAAGAGGGTGGGTCGATGAATCTTCGTTTGATGAACAAAAAGGGAAGTTAACACAAATTGGTCATGATGTGCTTATTTCCGCCAATGTGTCTGTTTTAAATGGTGTTTCTATCGGTACTGGTGCAATAATTGGTGCCGGAG
>JBDHYS010000310.1:0-2748 GCA_039811505.1 Paludibacteraceae bacterium
GAAAGAAGCGGTAGATTTGGTTGATAAAGCGATGAAAACTTCACTTTCCCATTATGAAATCGTTTCTGTTGTAGAAACCAACATTATCGATGTGTATAAAATTACCGATTAAATTATTTCACTAAATTGTCTACATTATCAAACATAAATAACTTACGAAAGCACGTTCCAAGCAGTGTGAAATTGGTGTGTGTGTCGAAATTTCATCCGGTGGAAAAGATTTTGGAAGTTTATGAACTTGGCGAACGGCATTTTGGCGAAAGTCGGGTACAAGAATTTATTCAAAAAGTGCCTCTTTTGCCAAAAGATATTCATTGGCATTTTATCGGGCATCTTCAAACCAATAAAATTAAGCAAATTATCCCTTTTGTTGATTTAATTCACGGCGTAGATAGCATTAGAGTTTTACAAGAAATAAACAAACAGGCTGAAAGAATCGATAAAAAAGTTGCTTGTTTGCTTCAAATTCACATTGCTCAGGAAGATACTAAGTTTGGATTTTCACCCGAAGAAGTTGTTGAATTATTGTCGAGCGAACTGTTTTTGTCTTTGAAACACATTCAAATAAGTGGATTGATGGGAATGGCAACCAACACAAATGATAAAGCGCAGATTAGAAAAGAATTTCAAAATATACATTTTCTCTTTGAAAAATTGAAAAAAGAGTTTTTTAAAGATGAGTCTAATTTTTGTGAGCTTTCTATAGGAATGTCCGATGATTATCGTATTGCCATTGAAGAAAACAGTACAATGATTCGTATTGGAACAGCGATATTTGGAGAAAGAGAATATTAAATTCTTCAAAAAAAGTATAATTTCATCTTTTCCCTTTTATTGTAATATTTATCCAAAAAACTATGTTAAGCCATTTTCTAAACAATACAATACGTGAAGAATTTCCACACATTCCGACCGAACAACAAGCTGAGTTAATTCAGAAATTAGGGGAATTTCTCACGCTTACTTTGCCCAACAAAGTTTTTCTACTAAAAGGATATGCCGGAACAGGAAAAACCACTATAATAAGTGCATTGGTAAAAGGACTGCATAAATTGGGACAAAAAACTATTTTGATGGCTCCAACAGGAAGAGCTGCAAAAGTTCTTTCAAGATATTCGGGATTTTCAGCATCGACCATTCACAGAAAAATTTACAGACAAAAATCCTTTGCCGACTTCAAATTTTCACTTGCCAAAAATCTGCATAAAAGCACTCTTTTTATTGTTGATGAAGCATCAATGATTTCCAATTCTTCCACTGATGCCACTTTTGGGAGCGGAAGTTTGCTCGATGATTTAATTGAATATGTTTATAGCGGTGATGAATGCAGTTTGTTAATTTTAGGCGATAATGCTCAATTACCACCAGTAGAACAGCCTCAAAGTCCTGCTTTGGAAGCATCGGTTTTGGAGAATTACAATCTTCAAGTTTTTGAATATAATCTTACTTCTGTTGTTCGACAAGCTTTGGAAAGTGGCATTTTATACCACGCCACATCTTTGCGTTTGAATTTGGTAAACGGAGAAACCTTTCAACATCCAACTTTTGATATGAGTCTTTTCAAAGATGTGGTCAGATTGAGTGGAGAAGATTTGATTGACACAATTCAGCAATGTTATGATAGTGTTGGGAATGAAAACACCATTATCGTAACCCGCTCCAATAAAAGAGCCAATCTTTATAACGATGGGATTCGTTCTCGCGTTTTGATGCGAGAAGAACAACTTTCAAACGGAGATTTGTTGATGATTACTAAAAATAACTATTTTTGGAACAAAGCTTATTCCGAGATTGATTTTATTGCCAATGGCGATATTGTAGAAGTTGTACGAATTGGGAAATACAAAGAAATATATGGTTTCACATTTGTTGATTTGACATTAAAATCATTGGATTATGATTGGGAAATCAGTGCAAAAGTTTGGTTAGAAGGTCTTAAAGCGGAAAATCCAACAAAAATGAATGAAATGTCGAAGTTGCTTTTCAATAATATTGCAGAAGATTATCCGGAAATAACTGTAAGAAGAAAATTGATTAAACGTGTGTTGGATAATCCTTATTTCAATGCTTTACAGGTAAAATTTGCTTATGCCGTAACATGCCACAAAGCACAAGGCGGGCAATGGGATTATGTTTTTATTGATTACAGCTATTTACCAAAGGAGCAATTGAACGCTGAATATTATCGGTGGCTTTACACTGCTATCACGCGTTCAACGAAGCAGGTTTATTTGGTAAATTTTCCAAACAATTGGTTCATTTAATCGGAAAACCAACAAAAAATTAGACTAAAAACTCATTTAAGACCAGCTGATTATGTTAGAATTACTTGACAATTATCCTATTTTACTTCCAATTGCTATTTTTTTTGGAAGAATTATTGACGTTACGCTTGGAACAATGCGGATAATATTTGTTTCAAAAGGGAAAAGAAACATTGCTCCATTTATTGGATTTTTCGAAGTTTTCGTGTGGATTATCATAATTTCTCAGATTTTAAATCGTGCCAATGATTTAATTGCCTATCTATCATACGCCGGAGGCTATGCTACTGGAACTTATATCGGAATGTTGATCGAAAACAAATTGGCTTTTGGTGTATTACTTTATCGTGTTTACACAAAAGAAGATGGAAACAGACTTACAAAGCTAATAAGCAAAAGTGGTTTTGGAGCAACTTTAGTACACGGAACAGGTTCAATCGGAAATGTGGATATTATCGAAACAGTTGTGGACAGAAAACAGATG
>JBDHYS010000311.1:0-2747 GCA_039811505.1 Paludibacteraceae bacterium
TAAGTCAATATTTTGAAAACCTGCAAATTACAATTAGGGGACGTGAAGACCTTCAATTTGACAAGTAACAATATTAAATTAACACAATATTCTAAATTTATATTCAAATGAAAACAAAAAAAATTTTTATGCTTGTAGCGATAATTGCTACATTATTTGGTTGTGAACAGAAAGAATCTGTTCTAGGTATTGATATTGAAACTAAAAAAATAACCTTGACTGAAGTAGGACAAACTGCTGAAGTTACTGCAACCATTGCTCCAAGTGGAGCAAAAGCAGATGTAAAATGGGAGACTTCAAATTCGGCTATTGCTACCGTTAGCGGTAATGGATTGAAGGCTACTGTTACCGCCGTTGCCAATGGAACAGCTAAAATTATCGCTTCGGTTGAGGGTTTCGCGGCGGAATGTGAAGTTATTGTCAATATCGGCGGAACAGATCCCAACGAAGATGGCGAAGGAACGAAAGAAAAACCTTACAACGTTGCGCAAGCAATCTCTTTTACCGACGCAAGTCCTCAAAAAGATGATGTTTGGGTCGGCGGTTATATTGTCGGCAGTGTGAAAGAAGGTACGGAAAGCAATATTCAAGGTAAACCGGATCAATATATTTTCGGTATCGAAGGAATACGTTCTACCGCTGTATTTATCGCGGACAGTCCCGAAGAAACGAACCCTGAAAAAGTGTTTGTCGTAAGATTGAATAACGCGGAAGGTTCCGCAGCTTCAACAGTAAGACCCGCGTTGAATCTTGTCGATAATTGCGCAAACTATAAAACTTACATCAAGGTGCAAGGCGATATTTTTCGCTATTTTGCGGTTCCGGGCATTCAACGACTAATTGACTTTGACGGCGGTAGTAAAGGTAGTGCCGGATGCGGCGGCTCTGTTGATCCGGGTACAGGATTTAATCTTCCCGAAATGTCTATTTCTGATTTGCAAGCCCTTTATAAAGGTGCTGACGTTACATTGGACGGTACAAAGAAAATTGTCGGAGTTGTTACTTCTGATTTAGTCGGTGGAAATTCAACTTCCCTAAGGAATATTATTGTTACCGCTCTTAATAACCAATCCGGTATTATGATTCGTCTATCAGCAAACAATACTTCGTTGGATTTAGGCGATAAAGTAGAAGTGAAATTAGACGGAAAATTAACTCAGTATGCCGGTCAATATCAAATAGAAATTGCTAATGCAAATGTTTCTGAGGTTGGAAAAGCAACTATAACTCCGCGTACTGCTACGATTGCCGAAATCGCTGCAAACATAGCAAGTTATAACTATTGCGTTGTTAGAACAGAAGGTACTTTTACAGGTGCAAACGGTGCGACCGTTTATGGTAATAGTAGCGCCCATGCAACGAATAAATTAACTGACGGTGATCAGCATTTAGATATATTTATTTCAAAATTTTCAACTTTTGTTACTACCGCTTTGCCGACAAATCGTGTTTCCGTAACTGGTATTGCGCAATCTTACGGTACAGATCCTGTTACTCATCAGTTGATTATACGTAATCTGAATGATGTAAAATAAATCAAATTAAAAACCCTGACAGGAAGATTCAAAATTGATTCTGTCAGGGTTTAAATTCACTTAAACGATGAAAAAAATACTTCAATTAACATCCGTAATTACAGTTCTTATTTTCGTATTGCTATCTTGTAAAACGACCAAACAGGTAGGTTCTACTTCCGAGGTTTCTGATGCAAAGAAATACGAAATCTATCCTGTAGGTTTTTATAATCTTGAAAATTTATACCACCCATTAAGTACCGATTCTCTTCGAGATAAAGAATTTTCACCAAAAGGAGGAAATGCTTGGACAATGGATAAATACGAGAAAAAATTAGCCAATATGGCTTTTGCCCTCAACGAAATGGGTAAAGAATTTGGAGGATTAGCAGCTGTGGGAGTTTCTGAAATAGGAAACAGAAAAGTATTAGAAGATTTGTTATCCACCAAACCACTTCAAGGGAAACCATACAAAATCATCCATTATGATTCTCCCGATTGGAGAGGAATTGACGTTGGACTTTTATATGATTCCATACGATTTGAATATACTAAAAGTAGCACACACGCTTTTCCTTACGAAAAAGGATTGGAAATGGGGGTTACAAGTGAAAACTTCAAAACAAGAGATGCACTTTTGGTAGAAGGAAAAATTGCAAATGAGAAAGTGGCAATAATGGTCAATCACTGGCCCTCACGCAGAGGCGACAAATCGAGTGTTTCACGTGAATTGTCAGCTTTGATTTTCAAAAATCTTTACGATTCTTTGATGCAGGTTGATCCGAAAATAAAAGTGGTGATGATGGGTGACTTAAACGATGATCCTACAGATTCGAGTTGTGCGGTAGTATTAAATGCTAAAAAATACATTCACGATGTGGAACCCGGCGGTTTGTACAACACAATGTGGGAAAAATTCTCAAAAGGAATTGGAACACTCGTTTACCAAGGAAAATGGAATCTTTTTGATCAAATAATTATTTCTGAAAATCTTCTTGAAAGAGGAAATGATTATTCCACTTTAAAATTCAGAAAAGCAGAAGTATTTAACAGAGATTTCTTAATCCAAAAAACAGGAAAATTCAAAGGAAATCCATTAAGAACATTCGCAAGTGGACATTTTCAAAATGGATACAGCGACCACTTACCAACGCTGATTTATTTGGTAAAAGAAGTAAAATAAATACATAAAAACGAGTTTTTAGTTCTGAAATAATATTTATTAAAAATGGA
>JBDHYS010000312.1:0-2743 GCA_039811505.1 Paludibacteraceae bacterium
TGACATTATTGCCGAAGTTTTGGGTTTTCGTAAAGCCAGATTGATAATTTGGTATGGATTTTTGATGAATTTTCTTGCTGTTGTGGTGTTAAAATTGAGTATAATTGTACCCGGTTCAAGTAATTTCTCGCATCAAGATGCATTTTCTTTGGTTTTAGGAAATGCACAACGAATTACGATTGCAAGCTTTATTGCTTTTTTGATTGGTTCTTTCTTAAATGCGATGATAATGAGTAAAATGAAGATTCTGCAAAGAGGGAGAAATTTTTCGACACGTGCTGTGGTTTCTACGCTTGTTGGTGAAGGTGCTGACTCGTTGGTGTTTTTCTTTATTGCGTTTCTTGGTGTCATTCCGCTAAATGATTTGTTGTTGCTTATTCTCACTCAAACGGGGATGAAAACGGCTTATGAAATAATCATTCTACCATTTACCAATGTCATTGTGAAATGGGTGAAAAAGAAGGAGGAAGAAGATACCTTTGATGAAGATATTTCTTACAATCCTTTTAAAATCACTGACATCTAAAAAAAAATGCTATAAGAATTGATAAATCTTATGGCATTTTCCTATATTATATTTTTGTGAATTTATAATTTGGATCTCAATCCTGTTTTGTCATTTCCAACGTATTTTAATTTATGTCCCATTCTCACTTTTTTGGTTTGCATATAAAATTCGTTGTATTTATTGGGAATCACTTCAATAGGAACATTTTCTACAACTTCTAAACCGTATGATTCTAAACCAACCCGTTTGATGGGATTATTGCTC
Source organism: Paludibacteraceae bacterium (assembly GCA_039811505.1). GTDB lineage: Bacteria > Bacteroidota > Bacteroidia > Bacteroidales > Paludibacteraceae > UPXZ01. Next base: position 773 of record JBDHYS010000312.1, read on the forward strand.
ATCAATCGAATTTTTGTAACTCCAACTTCACGCAATATTTGTGCTCCAATTCCATAATCCCTTTCATCTGCATTAAATCCTAAGTGTAAATTTGCATCAACAGTGTCAAAACCTTCTTCTTGTAGTTTATACGCTTTCATTTTGTTCATCAATCCAATTCCTCGCCCTTCTTGAATCATATAAACAAGAACTCCTTTTCCTTCTTTTTCAATCAGTTCCATTGCTTTGTGAAGTTGCTGTCCACATTCGCAGCGCATCGAACCAAAAATATCTCCCGTAACACAAGATGAGTGAACGCGTACTAAAACGGCTTCATCGGGTTTCCATTCTCCTTTTACCAAAGCCACGTGCTCCAATCCGTTGGAAAGTTGTTTGAACGCAGTCAGACGAAAATGTCCGTATGCTGTTGGCATATCTACTTCCACGCCTTTTTCTATTAACGATTCGTTTTGGATTCTGTAAGCAATTAAATCCGCAATAGAAATTATTTTAAGGTTAAATTTTTCAGCAATTTCAAATAATTCCGGTAATCTTGCCATCGAACCATCTTCGTTCATTATTTCAATAAGTGCAGCAACAGGATTTAATCCTGCCAAGCGAGCCAAATCGACTGCTGCTTCTGTATGTCCGGCACGTCTTAAAACACCCCTTGAGCGGGCACGAAGTGGGAAAATATGCCCGGGACGTCCAAAAGTTTCGGGTGTAGAAGTTGGGTCTGCAAGAGCTTGAAAAGTTGCTGCTCTATCCGATGCGGAAACACCTGTTGTACAGCCTTCTAATTTATCAACACTTATCGTAAACGGGGTGGAATGAATGGAGGTATTATTATCAACTTGCAAAACCAAATCCAATTTATCGCTTCGCTCTTCTGATAATGGAGCACAAAGAACGCCACGTCCATGCTTCAACATGAAATTTACCATTTCCCGTGTAACTTTCCCGGCAGCACAAATAAAATCTCCTTCATTTTCCCTATCTTCGTCATCTACTACAATAATAAATTTTCCGATTTTGATATCTTCAATTGCATCTTCAATTTTATCAAATTTTCTTTCCATAGCGTGTTATGTTTAGTTAACTATTTCTTTTTTGAAAATAATTTTCTGTTTTTTAATAATAATCTAAATTCGTCAAATAATTTAATATAAGACTCTGAACGGAATAAACTTGCATCTGTTACGGCTTTCCAAGTTAGAAATAAACCCAATGGGAATAAAATTGCCGAGCTTAACCACATTCCTTGATAAACTTCCCAAAGTCCTTCTCTTGCCATTTTATACCCTGTGTTGTCGATGATGTAATAAATCACAAACAATAAAACCGAAATGACAACAGGAAATCCCAATCCACCTTTTCGGACGATTGCACCAAGTGGAGCCCCAATAAAAAAGAAAATAAGACAGGCGAAAGAGAGTGTAAATTTTCGATGGAGTTCTATTTGATGTCTTCTAAGATAATAGCTCGCCTCTTCAAGCATAATTTTATTGTAATCAATTAGATCTTTTACAGAAGAAGCATTCTGAAAGGTGTAATTTACGGCTTCTTCCATTTGTTCTTGTGAAAGGGAATAAAAAATAGAATCAACGCTGATATTTGTTTCGTTTGTTGTCGGATTTGATGCTGAAAGATATGCTTTAGGATTCTCAATTGGAGTCCCTTTTATCTGATAAAATTGAGAAGAAACCATATCTTTTGATTGTTCAATTCCTCTAATTTCTACAACTTTTTGTACAGAATCAATTGTGGCAGTCAGTTGTAAAATATCTTTACTGACGTGTTGATCTTTTAAAATGGACTCATCGTACCGATTAAATTCAGAGTCAAAATCAATCATCATCTCTTTTGTCTCAAAAATCTCTCTTCTATAAGGAATGTTTTCTGCATTGTTTCTTATACCACTGTTTTGTCGAATGTTTTCAAAGCTTTCTCCCGAAAAAAGTGTTAATTTCAGATATTTGTTGTCAGCCGTAA
>JBDHYS010000313.1:0-2731 GCA_039811505.1 Paludibacteraceae bacterium
TACGATCATTCTACAAACTTATTTAGAAAACCAACATTAAAAGAAGATATAAAAAATGATTTTGCCAATTTATAAATACGGACAACCTGTTCTTAGAAAAGTAGCCGAACCGATTGATAAAAATTATCCAAATCTGCCCGAATTAATTGATAATATGCATCAAACAATGGTTTTTGCGGAAGGAATTGGACTTGCTGCACCACAAATTGGTCTTTCTATCCGATTGATTGTGATAGATTTAGAGCCTTTTAAAGAAGATAATCCCGAATTAGGGGCATTTAAAGTTACAATGATAAATCCTATTTTACTTGAAGAGAGCGAAGAAGAAGTGGTAATGGACGAAGGATGTTTGAGTATTCCGGGAATAAACGAGTCGGTTTCACGTCCGGAATGGATAAAAATTAAATATATTGATGAAAATTTCAACGAACATATCGAAGAATTTGATGGATTCAAAGCACGCGTTGTGCAGCACGAATACGACCACATAGAAGGGATTTTATTTACAGACAAAATAAAACCGCTCCGCCGTCAATTAATCAAAGGAAAACTAACCAATATTTCAAAAGGAAAAGTGGAGTGTAAATATAAAATCAAATAAAATTTTAACGTTTTTAGCCCATAAAAATCAATTAAAACAAAGTATTGAATTAAATCTTGGATTAAAACTTCTTCAATAATTAATCATTATTAACCTGATTTTATTGGATTTAAGGATAAAAAATTGTACTTTTGTATGTTTTTTTGGCATATTATGTCCAATTCTTAACAAACATTATCTAAAAGTATGAATAAAATAGCTTTGCGTCCGTTTTTTCCTCACCTTATAGCACTTTTTCTCTTTATTATTCTTTCGTATATCTATTTTATTCCGGTAGTTGAAGGGCGTGAACTTGTTGCACACGATACGGACAGTTGGCGAAGTATGGCACAAGAAACTATTGAATACAACTCTTCGCACGATGATGTAACACTTTGGACAAATTCTATGTTTGGCGGAATGCCTGTGTATCAAATCTCTATGGTTCAGCCAAATAACGTGCTTCAATATGTAGAAAATATTATTTTAGCTTTTCCACGTCCTGTTTCCAATGCAATTCTTTATCTGCTTTGTTTCTATATTATGTTGCTTGCTTTTGGCTTAAAATCGTGGCAAGCCGTTGTGGGTGCAATTGGATTTACTTTTGCCTCGTACAATTTCATTATTATTGCTGCAGGACACAATTCAAAAGCGATTACCATTGCTTATATGGCTCCGTTGATTGGAGCTGTTTTCTTGTCATTCAGGAAAAAATTAATGTTGGGTGGGATTTTAACAGCATTGTTTCTAAGTTTGGCAATTCGTGCTAATCATATTCAAATACTCTATTACACGTTGATAATTCTCCTCTTTTTTGTGGTGGCTGAGTTTATTTACAGTATAAAAGATAAAAAAATTGTCTCTTTTTTGAAAACAGTTGGTGTTTTGTTTGTAGCAGTTGTCATCGCATTAGCAATGAACGCAACTTCGCTGCTTACAACGTATGAATACAGTCAATACACAATGCGAGGTAAATCAAATAATTTGACGCCCATTGAAAACAACAATTCTGCTGCTAAAAATGAAGGACTAAACAAGGATTATATTACGCAATGGAGTTACGGAGTTGATGAAACAATGACGCTGTTGATTCCAAATTTCAAAGGAGGTGCGAGTGGGGGAAGTTTGAGTGAAAACAGCGAAACTGCAAAATATCTCAAAAATTTAGGAGTTTCCAATGAGCAAATAAAACAAATAACATCGCAAATGCCGTTGTATTGGGGAACTCAACCTTTTACTTCGGGTCCGGTTTACTTAGGGGCAATTGTGATATTTTTGTTCGTATTAAGTCTTTTCTTGGTAAACAAACGGATACTTTATTGGACAATTCCGGCAATAATTCTCACGTTATTGCTTTCGTGGGGACGGAATTTCATGCCTCTCACCGATTTCTTTATTGATTACGTTCCGCTTTACAATAAATTTCGTACGGTTTCAATGATTTTAGTGGCAACGGGATTTCTTATCACGCTTTTAGCCTTTTTGGCAATGAAAGAAGTGTATGAAGAAAAGTACAGCAAGGAGAAATTGACAAAAAATATCTTAATTAGCGTTGCAATAACAGTGGGTATTTTGCTTCTTTTTATACTTTTTCCCTCTTTGGCTGGAAATTTTGTATCGTTGCAAGACAACCAATTCAGCGGAGATTACAGTTTTCTGCAAAACACACTGCCTTTGGATCGTAAAAGTTTGCTTCGTGCCGATGCGTGGCGTTCGGTAGCTTTCATCGTTTTTGGTGGATTGACATTGTTGTTGTATGTAAAAGGATTATTGAAAAAAAATGTTTCACTCGTTTTACTCGGATTTTTTATTTTGTTGGATTTATTTCCCGTTGCAAAACGTTATTTGAACGATGATAATTTTCAGGCACCTCGCCCCAAACAATTAATTCAAACTTCACCGGCTGATGAAATGATACTGCAAGATAAATCGGAATTTAGAATAATTGATGCCACGACCAACATCTTTAATGATGCTGCGCCGTCTTATTTTCATAAAAATATTGGAGGTTATCATGCCGCGAAATTGAGCCGTTATCAAGAATTAATTGACAGACATATTGAAAAAGAATTGGGAACGATATTCAATGCTTTCGGTAATGCAACTTCTCTCGAAGATATTACGAAAGTTTTTTCATCGCTTAATGTGTGC
>JBDHYS010000314.1:0-2714 GCA_039811505.1 Paludibacteraceae bacterium
TTATGGAGTAGCTGCAAAGGGAATTTTTCCTGTCGAAGTTTTGATAAAATCATCTCCTGCCGCCATGGATAAAATTGAAGCTTTTTTGATGTTTGCTGCAGTCATTAAATCTCCGCTTTCGATAATGACTTTCAGATGAGCATTGCGACAAGCAGCTTTTATTTCGGTCAATTCCTCATAAACTTCTTCGTATTTTCCTTCTAAAAATTTTCCAATAGAAATCACCACGTCAATTTCTGTAGCTCCTTCTGCAACAGCCATTGCAGTTTCTGCAACTTTCACCTCAATAAATGTTTGTGAAGATGGAAATCCTGCTGCAACGGAAGCAATTCCGATGTTTTCAGTCAAAACAGACTTTACAGTTCCAACCATTGACGGATAAACACAAACAGCACCAACGGAAGGAATTTCAGGGAAATGATTGTCAAAATCGTTTACTTTTTGAATCATTTTTGTGATTTTCTCCTCTGTGTCCGTTTCTTGCAATGAAGTCAAATCAATCAAACTGAAGCAAGTTTTATACACTTCTTTGTTGTTGTTTTCATTAAAATGTTTGTCAATAATTGATTTTGTTTCTGTTTCCACTTGCTCGTCAGTCAACGAATCACAATTATACAAATTGAAAAGTTCTTCAAATTTTGTTGCCATAAATAGTTTATTTTGAATGGTTTTTTATAAAATTCTTTTTTGTAACTACTACAAAATTACAACATTAGATTGAAACAAAAAAGAGAAATGTATTTCTTCTGAATTTTTATTGAATAGGATAAAAAAATAGCAATAACTTTTACATCATTGCTATTTTTGTGACTCCGGCAGGATTCTAACCTGCAACCTTCTGATCCGTAGTCAGATACTCTATACAGTTAAGCTACGGAGCCATAATTTTGGAATGCAAAGATACTCTATTTTTTTATTTTTACAAAACAAGTTGTCTCCTTTTTTGATTTTTGTTTGTAAAAATGGCTGTTTATTCTTTTATCAAAGCAAAATCAAGCTGCTTTTTATCTAAATTTGCTTTTGCAACTTGCACTTGAAGTTCATCTCCCAATTGGTATTTTCTGTTAAATCGTCTTCCTACCAAACAGTAATTTTTTTCGTCCATTGTATAATAATCATCGTCCAAATCGCGAATTGGAATCATACCTTCACATTTATTATCAACTAATTCCACGTAAATCCCCCATTCTGTAATTCCGGAAACGACACCAAGAAAAGTTTGTCCGACTTTATCAGCCATAAATTCCACTTGTTTGTATTTTATGGAAGCACGTTCAGCATTTGAAGCCAAATTTTCCATCATCGAACAATATTCGCACTTGTTTTCATAATCGGTTTGGTTCACATTTTTGCCGTTGTTATCATAAGAAAACAACAATCTGTGTACCATCATATCGGGATAACGACGGATTGGCGACGTGAAATGTGTGTAATAATCAAAAGCCAAGCCGTAATGACCAATATTTTTTGTGGAATAAACTGCTTTTGCCATTGAACGAACCGCTAAAGTTTCTATCAAATTTTGTTCGTTTTTTCCTTCCACTTGCGTTAATAATTGATTGAGTGATGTAGAAATTTGATGTTGTTTTCCGGTTGTTTTTAAACTGTATCCAAATTTTCGAATAAATTGAGAGAAATTTTCTAACTTTTCAAGATTTGGTTTATCGTGAATCCGATAAATAAACGTTTTTGCTTTTTGGTTTTGTTTCTTTTTTCCAATATGCAATGCAACCGTTTTATTAGCCAAAAGCATAAATTCTTCAATCAACATTGTGGCTTCTTTTTGCACTCTAAAATACACTCCAAGCGGTTTCCCATTTTCATCAACATTAAAACGCACTTCTTCTCTGTCAAATGCAATTGCACCGTTGTCAAATCGCTTTTGTCGGAGGCTTTGAGCTAATTTATTTAATGTTACAATTTCATCACAATATTCTCCTTCTTCACTTTCAATAATTTGTTGCACTTCATCGTATGTAAATCTGTGATTGCTACGAATTACCGTTTTTTCTATTTTATACGACTCAATTTTTGCATCTTCATTTAATAAAAAAAGGACGGAATAAGTTAATTTATCCTCATTGGGTCGAAGTGAACAAATCTCATTTGAAAGTCGCTCCGGAAGCATTGGAACTGTTCTATCAACCAAATAGACAGAAGTTGCACGCTGTTCGCTTTCCTTGTCAATCAATGAACCAACTGTAACATAATGTGTTACATCAGCAATATGCACACCAACTTCCCATAATCCATTTTCAGTTTTTCTTATCGAAAGTGCATCGTCAAAATCTTTTGCATCAATCGGATCAATGGTTAGTGTTGTTACATCTCGTAAATCCAATCTTTTGGCAATTTCGGTAGGAGAAATTGTATCGTCAATTTTTTGAGCAGCCTCTTCCACCTCTTTTGGATAACGATAAGGCAAACCAAATTCAGCTAATATTGCGTGCATTTCAGCATCATTATCGCCTTTTTTTCCAAAAATATCAATCACTTCTCCTATTGGGCTTTTCATCGGATGTTTCCACTCGATAATTTTAACCAACGCTTTATCTCCACTCTTACCGTTGTGAAGTTTTCCTTTTGGAATAAGAATATCGCTATTAAGCACTTTGCTTTGCACAATTAAAAATGCGAAATTTTCGGATACTTCCAAAATTCCAACAAAGGAATCTTGAGCTCGTTGGATGATTTCAATAATTTCTCCTTCTGGA
>JBDHYS010000315.1:0-2706 GCA_039811505.1 Paludibacteraceae bacterium
TGTCAAACGGGCAAGTAGCCACCGCCTGAAACCAAGCCGCTGTTAGGGGCTGGCGTTCTTTAGTCTTTAAATTTCGCATAGATTAACTCGTCCATAAATTCTCCATTCTTGTATAATGCTTTGGTCAACCTTGCTTCAAGTCTAAATCCTGCTTTTTCTAATACACGTTGCGAATTCAAATTCGTAGAAAATGGTCGGGCAAATATGCGAACTATGTCGAATGTCCTAAAACCATACTCGACAACTTCTTGAATGGCTTTTGGCATAATTCCTTGTCCCCAAAATTCTTCGGCAAGCCAATAACCCATTTCTGCACTCTTTTCGTGAATGTCCGATTGAGGGAAAACTCCTATTGAACCAACGGCTTCTCCGCATACTTCTATAGCAAACACTTTCATTGGATTATCATTCGCAATCATAGACAAATACGCTTTCCCGTCTTCAATGGTGTATGGGTGTGGGAATCCGTTTGTCAACCATTTAGCAACATTCCAATTATTTGCGTATTTCACTAAACTATTTAAGTCCCCTTCATTCCATTTCCTTAATTTTATATCCATTTCTTAATATTTTCAACCTACTCCGTAATTTTTCGATATGTTGTCTTTGGCTTGCCCCTAACGGTTTGGCAATATGGTCAGTGGCGGTTTGCGGGCTTCGTCATTTTCCACCGTTACAAACCTTGATGTGGGGCAGAAACTTTTAAGTTACCACTGCGCCCGCCATTGGTTATATTGCGTGTTGTGTGCCGTAATTTTTCATTTCCTCTGTTTTTATCACAATTTTATAATTAATCCAAGACTCAAATTATACAAAAACTTAGACTGTTTTTCCTCAGCATACTTATCCTTCATATTGTCCGGTATTGGTGAATTACTATTACTAAAATATAATGCTCCAGTGGCAATGCGATAATTTTGTATTCCTATTTGACCTTGTAATCTAAAATTAATTCTTTTTCCAACTGGTTGAATAAATCCTAATTGACCAAAACCAGCTATCCCAGTGAAATATGTTGGAGGATCCTTTGGGCTAATTTTATCATACATATTTTGTGATTCTTTGTCCACGAAGTTCATATTTACTGATAATCTTGCACCTGCATAAACATTTGAAATCAAGAAGAAATTAGCTTCGCCAAAAACTCCATGTGAATAATACCATAAATCTATAACATTATCAAAATCAGTCTTGTTTTTAAAATAAGAATATCCAATATTCGATTCAATTCTATTTGAATTCAATGGAAAAATCAAACCACCAAAAAAATCTCCTGATAAAGAACTGCTTTGACTAAATCCACCTGTCAATCCAAAATGGAATTTACTCTGCAAGCTGTCAGAATCTGAACAGTATGCTTTAATTGTAATAACAAACATTCCAATTATTACAAAAATCCTTAATTTATTCATAATCTTGTCTTTTTATTATGGCATACAACGTTCTGGCGGTAGGTTGTCGGCTGGATGGCGGCGCGTGCGTCGTCATCCGCCGACAAAGACCACCCTAAAGGTATAAAAACAATCGGTAAGCCACAACGCCCAGCTGCAACCTACCGCTTGTTATGGGCTGGGTTTTATTTAAAAGTTCAAAGCAAGTCCAACTCCGTTTGGTTTTATATTAAGTGTTGTATTAATTATTTCGTTGTTGTAAATGCTTATTGATTTCTTTACTTTTGTCCTTCCTATATAATCAAGTAAAAAGCCTCCAGTAGTTCCAATTATACTTCCAACTAAAACTTCTGTGATTGGAGGGTTGTTTTGAAAATCCCCAAGCTGAACAAGTAATAATATCAATGAAGGTGTTCCAATGATATACCCAAATGTACTATATGTTTTTCCTTTTTTATACAAAGATTTTGCTTCTTCATTCGTAAACAAAATAGATTTAAATTCTTTTTTTTCTATTTCCAATTGATTAGAATAATAGTTTGTTTTTAAAAGGCCGTAGTTTATGCCTAATTTCTCATTTTGCTTACTATAAGATTCTGATGTTTGAGAAAATGTGTTTAAGCAAATTATGCTTAGAATTAGTGCGATAATATTTCTCATAATAAAAGGATTTATTTCTTAAACTTGCCCATAACGTTTCCGTGGTTTGGCACGCTGGGGAGTAAGCAGCAGCGTCTTTATCTCACGTTAAACTTTTACTAAATTACTGAAAACTTTCTTATCAGCACATCCACCCCAGTGGGCTAAACCACGTGTTACAAGCCGTTTTTTATTAATTTTCTCAAATCAATATATGGCTGATAATGAAAGTTATTTTTTATCCGATAAATCATTTCATTTTTTCCATAAATCAAAAAGTGCTCTGGAGCATTGCTTATCCAATTGTCATTATAGTGATTTATCTCAATCAAGAATTTTTTGATTTCTAAAACATCACTTTGACTTAGAGTAATATCTTCTGTTATCGGTTTAATATCAGCTATATTGTCTTTGTATTTAGCAATCACTTTTGCTGTATCTTGATGCATTGCGTAAGTATTAGGAAGACTATAAAACCTACCTTTAAACCCATCTTGTCCCTTTACAATCCAAAATCCTTCATCATATCCACCAAATTCACCACCAGCAGCAATATAAACATTGATGAAAAGAGTATCATTTATTTCTAATCTATCGAGACTAGTCTCTTCTTTATAAAGTCTTTCAGGTAGTTTGTCATAACAAATCTTAATGCCTTTCAAATTAGAACCATTAA
>JBDHYS010000316.1:0-2703 GCA_039811505.1 Paludibacteraceae bacterium
CATTTGCTGTGTCGCCCAAACTCCGTTTATTCACAAAATTGAAAAAATCGATGTTAAATAATTGAGATTCCAAGTCAAAAAGAGCTAATCGGCTGTCGTTTTGACTGTATAAACCTTCGGATAAAATCAACAATTTGCCCGCTTCTTCGTTTTGTGGAATTTCTGTGTTGCGTTCCACATCGTACATATCATTACAAGCAATAAAATTGATTGCCAAGAACAAAAAAAGCAATATTTTGGAATAAAACTTCATTTTAAAAATTGTAATTTAACGATAACCTGAAAGAACGACCCGGCATTGGAAACGAGCGAACGATTTCATAATTATGATTGAAGATATTTGTAATTTCAAAAAGGAACAAAACTTGATTCTCAGTAACATTCCACTTTTTAGAAAAAGAAATATTGTGATCGGAATAGCCTTCCACACGATTTTCAGAGAAATTTTGATTTTCCGTATATCTGTGACCAGACCAAAACATCGAATAATGAAACTGAAACGTTGGAAATTCAAAACCAATTTTTCCACTTCCCGAAATGCGTGGAGTGTAAGGAATTTGGTGGTTGTAATCTTTGTTTTGCGGCGAGGTTTTATTCAGAGCTTTCTGATAAGAATGAGTCGCTCCAATTAACAAACGAGTATTTTCTTTCAGCTGAAAATGAACATCTAAACTTCCATCTATTCCGTTTATTTCCACTTTCCCGTAATTGAGCATTGTCCATTCAAAGATGTTTTTTGTGGGATAAACTACAATTTTATTTTTCACTTGATTTTGATAAGCGTCAGCCGTAAAAATAATCGCACTCAACCAAGAATCGAAATCGGTGGAATAAGTTAGTCCGCCATTGAATTGATTGGTGTTTTCGGGTAATAAATTTGGATTGCCGATTCTTTGGTAATACAAATCGTTGAAAGTAGGCACTCGAAAAATATTTTTGTAGAAAAATCGGAAATGCAAATCTTCCGATTGAAAAGGTTTGATAGAAAAACTCACATACGGTGATAATTTCTGATGATTTTTCCCTTTTTGTCCAATTTCAACTTTATCGGTTATTGCTGTGTGAAGCAAACTTCCTGTAATGAGAAAATAATCGTTCACGTATTTTCCTGCCAATACGTTTAACCAACTTATTCGGTCGGGATTGGAAAAATCGGTCTGATTTGTTTTTAGATTATTCCAAGAAAAATCGGAAGAAAAATTGAAAGAAAGCTGGCTGAAAATACGATACAAAAACGACAAAGAATGGTAATATTCTTGCTGGATATAGTTATTTTCTACGTTTCCTTCCACATTATAAACTGTTGGGTCGTTGTATTTTAGACTTCCATAGTTGTATTTAGCTTTTGTTTGAACCGCCAATTGATTGTTGATTTGATGTTCGAAAAAACCTTGCGTGAAAAACGTTTTATCCCAAAGTCGCTGCGATGAAAAACTTGTTGTGTTGTAGTAAATAGTTGCTCCGGGAAGTCCGCGTTCCGAATTGTAGAAATAAGTTTTTACGGAACCTCTACTTTTTGTGGAAAAATCCGCAAATAATGTCCCCTCTAAACGCAAATTTTTCACATCGCTATTTTTCCTCTTTTCGATAGAAGAGCTGTCGGTTTTGTTTTGAGAATAATAAAGAATATAAGGATAATCACCTCTTGAAGACATCCATTCTCCACTGATTTGCGTTTTTAAAGTAGGATTTATTTTATAATTCACCGAAAAGGCTGGATTTAGCAACTGAAAAGAACCGGTTTTAATCTTGAACATTCCGTTTAAATTTTCATTTTCTTTGAAAGTGGGAGATTTCGTCCGAAGCTGAATCACAGAAGCTGATGCAAAAAGCCGTGCCGGTTGAAAAATGTTATCGCTTTGACCGTTGTTTAAAGCGATCGTTTCCAAATTATCCAACGAAAAACGTCCAATATCGATTTGCCCCGTTTGTGTGTCGTTAATTGCAATTCCATCGTAACTTACTGCGGTGTGATTTGCTCCCAAACTCCGCACAGAAACCGTTTTTAAACCTCCGATTCCGCCATAATCTTTAATGGTAACGCCGGAAAAATATTTCAGTGCATCAGAAATTTGCAAAGACGTAATTGACAGAAGAGTATTTCCGGAAATGGATTGCAACGGCGATGTGGAACGGATTTTATTTTTTTGGCTCGATTCGGTAACGATTATTTCGTTGAGTTGTTTCACACTGTCGGGTTGCAACTGTGCAGCAAGCGTACTGTAGTTTATGCATAACGACAGCAAGAAAAATGTTTTTATAAAATGCCAAAAATTCATTATACCCGAATGAAATTTCGAGAATAGCATTTCAAAAAGAAACAGGTGAAAACTTAAAAATGAGTTTTTAGAAAAAAGTTTCGATTTGCGTGCTTCAATCCCCGAAAGCTGTTAAACAAATTAGTTTTATTTGGCAGGTTTTCTGACTTACTCTCGTTTCTGAACGCCTTCCCGTCTTGTGTTTTCTTTGACAGTGGCAAAAGTTGTGTTCAGTACGTTCCTTTTTTTTGAAAAAAAGGTTTGAGCTTACAGCAGCGGGTCTGTTCAGGATTTTCACCTGATTCCCTTTTCATTTTGATGATAGAAAGCACATCAAAACACCAAATATTTCGAGTGCAAAGGTATGAAAAATTGTTGAACTAAAAAAAATCAAAAGTTAAATGATACGTTAAAATAAATCATATAACCTTTTATTATTGTATAG
>JBDHYS010000317.1:0-2698 GCA_039811505.1 Paludibacteraceae bacterium
GTTTATTTCTCCGTCTCGTTCTGCACGAACAATAAAATTTCCTTGCGATGAACGTGCTGCAGTTCCTCCTTCCACGCGAACCCGCACATCATCAGCAGGAATTCCGGGCACAGAAACACTGAAACGATTGTCCACACCGCGATAAACCACATTTAAATCTTCGTTGGAAATAGTTGCAGTTGGTTTTCCGACAGTATATTCTTCTGCAAAATTGTACGTCCTCCAATTCCCATCGTTCCCCGGCATTTTTATTTGTCCTGAATATTTAAAAGTACCTGTGGAGGAGGCAACAAACTCATATTTTCCAATTTTATTGGGTCCATTTACTGGGATTTTTGCTCCGTTCACATAATATTCATATTGGCGAGTGGAATCTGTCGCAGCCAAAATAATATCAGCCGAATAACGCCCACCTTGAATTATGTAGCGTGAATTTGGCACAACAAACGCTTGCACTTTATTTACTCTGAAATCGGTAAAATCGGTTTGAGCTTTTAAGTATTGCACCATTTCTGCTTCGGCAGTGCGAATATCCGATTGAATTTTTGTAAGAATAGTGATGGCAGCTGAAACAGGCATAAATTCAAACAGTTTTATTTCCCATTTTCTTCCTCCCGTTTCAAACATCGTACGATACATATTTTGTTTTGCTTCGTTTCCTTCTGAATTTTTTACCAAAAACTCACAAAAATGTTCAATCTTTTCACGTAAAACTTTCCCGTTTCCACGTGTTAATGCATATTCCGATGCTGCATCTAAGTTTTCTTTGTTTACGATGATAATTCCCTCTTTATCAGCTTTTGAGCCATCTGAAATTTTCAAAATTTCATACTTAAAATCTTTGATGTAATCATAAAGTTCATCTGATTTATTTTGCACCTCTTTTGCTTTATCCAACCACTCTTTTACTTTTGCAGGATTTTTTTGATACATCACATCAAAATCTTGATAAATATCGTGCGTTCTGACATCAGACGAAGCAATAGAATTTCGTAAGCCACTATCAACCAAGCTAAATCCATTCAAAATCTCGCTCGACACATTTAACGCCAACATTGCTGTCAGCACCAAATACATCATTCCAATCATTCGTTGGCGCGGGGTTTCCGGACAATTTTTAGCTCCACTCATTTTTTAATCTTTTTTCTGTAAAAATTTTCAACAAAATATTAACTCAACGCATTGAGCATATTTCCATAAATAGCGTTCAAATCTTCAACCTGTTTGGAGAGTTTTTTAGTTGCATTTTGATAACGTTGGCTCTCTATTTGTGCAATTGTGGCAGCTTCTTTCATTTTATCCATATCGGAAGAAACTCCTTCTACTTTTTCGGTTGCATTTTTCAACGATTCTGCTTGTGATTGCAAAGACTCAACTTGCGATTGCAATTGACGCAATTGAAGTTCATAAATAGAATTGATTGAAATCAATGTTTTATTAACATTTTCTACATTTGATGAATAGCCGATTGTATTGCTTACCACCGTATCAATTTCACCATTCACTTGCTGATATGAAGCAGCCAACGTTTCAGCATTCGCATTGAGTTTTGATTGCGATTCGGCAAATGCAGCTGTAATTTCTGTCGCAGATTCAATGCTTTTTGCCAAACCTGATGTAGAAAGTGAAACAGAACCTAATAATTGAAGTTGCTCAGCTAAGTCGGCTAAATTTTTTATACTTTCATTGAGTTTGGTTACATTATCTTCACTAAGCGATTCGGAAGGAAGCACAATTCCACCACCTGAACCAACCACTTGAACACCACCATTACCTTCAAAAACTTGTTCGGAAGTAGATAAATCTGTTTGGTTTTCTCCTGACATTTCAACATTTCCGCTACCGGTTCTGAAAATTCCGACAGGAATTGCTGATCCTCCAACAGAACCTACTGAAGCGGGATTTATCCGTTCATTATCCTCAGCTTTAAAGTTGAAAATTTTACTCCAATCGTATTCTCTGTATGGTTTATCAAAAATTCCAAGAGCAAAAATAAAAGATTCAACCGTCATTCCAATTCCCAACATATAGTTTCCAATGGGCAAGTGAAGAATCTTAAACATAGCACCCATAATTACTACTGCTGCTCCCAAACTATACGTTGCCGAAATGATTCTCCTACCGGAATATGAATTCCACCAACGATAAAATGCACTATTTGGTTTTTTTAATTTCATTTCTAAAATTGATTTTTTATTATAAAAAAAATTTAAAATCCATTCGTCAAGTTAGTCTCCTAAATAACTTTTCACACATCGAAATCCGATATAAGGTCGGCTCTCATTTTGGTATTGATAGATTTTCACGCCACACTGAAGAAAATAGGCAACGTCTTTCCAAGAGCCACCTTTCACTACTTTTCGTTTAAGAATTTGTGGGTCATCATTTTTTGCATTGTATTGATAATAAGGATTCATTTCAGAAACCACCATATTATTGGCTCCACCATAAGCAGTTGATGTCCATTCAGCAACATTTCCAGCCATATCATACAATCCATAATTGTTAGGAGAAAAAGAAGCCGTTTTCATTGTCATTGCATCAGTCGAACTTCCATATTGTGCCGGTGAAGATTTGAAATTTGCCATCAAACAACCTTTTGAATCTTTCACATAATTTCCACCCCAAGGATACAACGCCATTTCTTTTCCTCCACGAGCGGCATATTCCCATTCTGCTTCTGTCGTTAATCTAAATT
>JBDHYS010000318.1:0-2688 GCA_039811505.1 Paludibacteraceae bacterium
AATTAGAAGAAAATGGCACATAAGAAAGGACAAGGTAGTTCACATAACGGTCGTGAATCGGAAAGCAAACGACTTGGAGTTAAAATTTTTGGTGGACAAAATGCAAAAGCAGGAAACATTATCGTTCGTCAACGTGGTACTCAACATCATCCGGGCGATAATATCGGAATGGGAAAAGACCACACACTTTTTGCATTGATAGACGGAACTGTGAATTTTAGAAAAAGAAAAGATAATCGCTCTTTTGTATCGATTGTTCCGTTTGAAAAAACAAATTAATAGATCAAATTACTGATTTATAGAAACTAAAAAGAGAGGCTGTGTCGAAAGATTACAGCCTTTTTTTTTGTTTTACTGAAAATTTATTAAGGTCATCTTGTCTGTTGATAATCATTCAGGAATAGTTGAAAAAAATAAGGTATGAAAGGTGAGTTTTGTTTGGGTTAATAAGGTTTTAACAAGACCTTACTAACAACTTATAATCACAAAATCCCAAACCTTATTCCCTTATTTATCATCAAACTCACGTTAATTTTAGTTTCTTGAAAAGTTGAGATGATTTCTTTTTTAAAAGAATGGATACGTTTTTTTATCTTCAGCTAACAATGTGTTCTTAAAAACAGATCTGGCTTCATTTAGTAAAATCTCTTTGTTTCTGTAACGAGCCGAAAAATGTCCGATAATCAGCTTCTTAACATTGGCTTTCTTAGCAATTTCTGCCGCTTGGCGTGCTGTAGAGTGCATCGTTTTCTTTGCTCTCAGCAATTCGGATTCTGCAAAAGTAGCTTCATGATAAAGCAAATCCACACCTTCGACAAATGGGATAATGGATTCATTATAAGCCGTATCCGAACAAAAAGCATAACGTAAAGGTGGTGTAGAAGGAGTAGTTAAAACAGAATTTGGAATAACTTCACCTTCAAGAGTTTGAAAATTTTCTCCCATTTTAATTTTGTGGATAGAAGCGATTGGAATGTTGTAGAAATCTATCATTTCACGCTTAATATGACGTGGTTTTTCCTTTTCTTGAAATAAAAATCCGGCAGTCGGAACACGGTGAATTAAAGGTATGGAATAAACTTCGATGCTTCTATCTTCGTATATTATACTGTGTTTACTTGGATTAAAAGGGACAAAGATAATCTTAAAAGGCGATTCGGCACAAAAATAATTTAACAATGGTAGCGTTAATCGCTCTAAGTCTGGATGGGAATGAATGTATAAATCGGCTGTTCTGTTCATCATTCCAAGCGTAGAAATCAGCCCCACCAAACCAAGACAATGATCGCCGTGAAGATGCGAAATGAAAATATGCCCTAAACGGCTTGTTGATAATCCCATCTCGCGTAATCTTATTTGGCAACCTTCACCACAATCTATCATAAATTGTTTGTTGCGAAGCTCCAATATTTGTGAGGTTGGATAATTATCCCGCATTGGAAGTGCAGAACCCGAACCTAAAATGTGCAACAATCCATCATTTGATGTATTTTTGATTGTTTCTGTTTTTTCCTTGTCAGGTTGGTTCATAGTTCCTTTTTTCTCTTGTTATAAATAGAAAAATAATTTTTCTCTCTTTTTACAATTCAACTCGCGATTTTATTTTCAATTCAAAATCTCTACCTAAATATTTTTCTCTCACTATCGGATTGTTTGATAGTTCTTCTGAAGTTCCTTGAAACAATATTTTCCCTTCAAAAAGCATATACGCTCTGTCTGTAATGCTTAAAGTTTCATCTACATTATGGTCTGTAATCAAAATTCCGATATTTTTATCTTTCAATGTCCACACAATATCCTGAATATCTTGCACCGCTATTGGATCAACACCGGCAAAAGGTTCATCGAGCATTATAAATTTGGGTTCAATAGCCAAACAACGTGCAATTTCAGTTCTTCGCCTTTCGCCACCGGAAAGTCTGTCGCCAATATTTTTCCGAACATGCCCTAAATTAAACTCACTAATTAACGTTTCCAATTTTTCTTTCTGATATTCCTTGCTAAACTTAGTCATCTCGAGAATTGAACTGATATTTTCTTCCACAGTCATTTTTCGGAAAACAGATGCTTCTTGTGCCAAATAACCTATTCCGCGTTGAGCACGCCTGAAAACCGGATAGTTCGTAATATCTTCTTCGTTCAAGAAAATTTTTCCGCTATTCGGTGAAACCAATCCCGTTGTCATATAAAACGTGGTGGTTTTTCCTGCTCCATTTGGACCAAGCAAACCAACGATTTCGCCCTGTTTTACATAAATCGAAACATCGTTTACGACTGTTCGTTTACCGTATTTTTTTACTAAATGTTCGGTTCGCAACACCATTTTTTCCGATGATGAATTTTCAACACATTCCGCTACAACCGTATTATTATTTTCATTTTCCATTTTTTATCCAATAAGTTTACAAATTTACACGATTATTTTCAAAATGTACAAAAACAAAGTAAAATAATTGCTTTAGCAAATAAACCAATAGAAGAAGAATGACAGCCAAAAGTTAAATAAACCTAAATATCGATGTCTAAAGTTGCCTTTTGGGCTAAAAATGTATCTTTACATATAGAAAGAGAACCTGTTTTCTAAACTTTACACACACTAATATACATGACAACAACAACCACTTCCACTCCGCCACACTATCCGGCAGATGTACGGCTTACTGCCTGTACATCGACAATCAAACTTAT
>JBDHYS010000319.1:0-2668 GCA_039811505.1 Paludibacteraceae bacterium
CCGAAGTGGACGTTCCATCGGGAAAAATGGAGTTTGAAATCGTTAATATTTCACTTTAAAAAGGAATTTGATATGACAATTTTCAGCAAAATAATTGCCGGTGAAATTCCAAGTTACAAAATAGCTGAAAACGATGATTGTTATGCTTTTTTGGACATTCGCCCTATGACAAAAGGACACACACTTGTAGTTCCGAAAAAAACAGAAGAAGATTATATTTTTAATCTTGATGACGAAATTTACATCGGATTGATGCGTTTTTCGAAAAAAGTGGCAAAAGCAATTAAAAGAGCTATGGATTGCAAACGAGTTGGAATTGCTGTGATTGGAATGGAAGTTCCACACACGCACATTCATTTAATTCCGATAAACAATGAATCGGAAATGAACATCGGCAATCCAAAATTGGTTTTAGATAGTGAGGAAATGGCAGAAATCGCCAAAAAGATTAATGATGAGTTTTTTATTCAAACTAAAAACAATTAAACTTTAAACAAAATAACATTATGGAAGTAAAAGAATTGGTATTAAGTGCAATTAAAAATGCAGAAGAGCCTGTCAATGCAGGTAAAGTAGTGGAAATAACCGGATTAGATCGCAAAGAAGTGGACAAAGCAATGAATTTGCTAAAAAAAGAGGAGCTGATTGTTTCACCAAAAAGATGTTATTGGACATCAAAATAGAAATAAAAATATTTAAGTCCCTTTATCCGATTCGATAAGGGGATTTTTTTATAATTTTGTTTTGTCTAATTTTTTTCCAAAAACAAAAACAAATGATACTTGAAGAAGATTTAATCGTAGCCGGACAAATTACCAAAACTCACGGCATAAAAGGAGAATTATCCATTCTCACCCATTTCGATATTTTTGAAATAGAAATCCCTTTTATCGTTTTTGAAATGGACGGAATTTTTGTCCCGTTTTTTATTGATGAATTGAGGATAAAATCGGCTTTGAGTGGTTATATTAAATTGGAAAACATCGATTCCGATAAAAAATCACAAGAATTTGTGGGGAAAAATGTGTATGTTTCTAAAAAGTTTGTAGAGAATATTGATGATGAAGATGTTGCATCAGAATATTTTATTGGCTTTGAGATTGAAGACGAAAACACAGGAAACATTGGTACAATTATCGCAATTGAAGATAGCACAGCAAACATATTATTTGTTGTCCACGCTCAAAATGGAGAAGAAATTTTGATTCCGATTGCCGATGAATACATCAAAGAAATTCTCCATTCTGAGAAGATAATCGTTATGAATTTGCCCGTAGGATTGATTGATATGTAAATAAAAAAATTATTCTCCTTTCACAATCTTTTTCAGACCGACATAATAAAGATACGATTCAATGTTTTGATAGCCCATTTCGGATAGAAAATCTGAATATCTTTCTAATTGATAGGAGTGTTTTTTATGCTCCTCGCCAAATTTATAATCAATAACAATCACTTTTTCTTTTGTAAAAACGATTCTGTCCGGTCTGTATTGTTTGCCGGAAGGGAGCAAAATTGTAGCTTCATTTAACACTTTCACATCGGTTGTAAACCATTTTTCAACCTCTTTTTGTTCCCAAAATTCTACAAATTTATCACGAATAAGCTCTGCTTCATCACCGCTGATTTTTCCGGATGCCATTTGGTTGTAAATGGCTTTTTCCACATCAGATTTATGAATAATATTTTGCAAAATTTCGTGCATTATCACACCGTAATTTATTTTGCTGTCGATAGGCGAAGTTTCGTCCCAAATGTTTTTTCCGGAATATTTGATTAAAAGTCGCGAACTGCTATCAACAGTGGGATAATCATCTGTTTGTCTGATTGTTCCTTCTGTTTCTGCTTTTGCTTTGGGATAAGTAAAATGAGTTGGTTTGCCAAGTTCAAAAACAAGTTCATCGTTGAGTTTGGAAGAAAGTTCGTTGCTTGTTTGAATAGTATTGAGTGCCAAATAGGCAGTAGGTATTGTTTTATTTTCTTTTGGTGGATTTTTAAGCGGTGCAAAACAATACATTTCATTTCTTGCACGCGTAAAAGCAACGTACACAAGATTAAGATTATCCACATTTTGATACAATTTTTCTTTGAAATAATCTTCTTTGAAAATTGATTTTGCGGTATCTTTCATAAGTTTTACGGGCAAAATTGGCATTTTACTAAATGGCTCCACATCTGTTTTAAGCCACAAAATGGGTTGTTTTTGGTAATTGTTTAAATCATCTAAGTTCCAATTCAGAAAAGGCACAATCACAACCTTAAAATCAAGTCCTTTTGCTTTGTGAATTGTCATTATTTTAAAGGATTGTTCATTTTCCGGCACATTCACAATTTGTTTTTCTTCATTTTGTTTCCACCACTCCAAAAAACCTTTTATAGCGCCATTTTTACTATACATAAACGTAAAAATAACATCTTGAAAAGCTTGCAGAAAAATTATATTTTCCTTTTTTTCATTGATTTTAAAAATTTGGATGATTTTCTCCGTAATTTCTATTAGCGATTGATTGTTTATTGCTTTTAATTTTTCTTTTTCATCGGTGGTAAAAAGTGTTTTATCCCACTCATCGTTATCGACATTTGCATTTGCATTTTGAAAAGGATTGGAAGTATGCTGGTTTTTAAACAAAAAATACTCGTAATTCATTGTTGCACGATTGACTTCATC
>JBDHYS010000320.1:0-2663 GCA_039811505.1 Paludibacteraceae bacterium
GTGCAAGTTCCACAACTCTATCGCTTGGCTGAATGTCTAATTTTTCGATTAACTTCAATGTGAGTTCTTTTCCGCCCGGACGAAGAATCCGTTTTCCCATTTTGGCAAGAATCCAATGACCTTGATTATGATCCATTATTTGAGTGTTCATTTGTTTGTATCTTTATAAGTTTGTAGGTTTTGTTTATTACCACAAAGATACAGTTCTAAAAAAGACAAATCAATCCTAAATTAGTAGGATTTTTTTTATTGAAGCTCATAAATAATAATGAGAAATCGGCTTTTCAAATGAAAAACTCATAAAAAAATCTCACCTCTTAAAAAAGGTGAGATTTGACAAATAGTTTTCTCGTTTGCGGGGGTATCAATTGAAAGAAAACAATGTTTATAAGTTTATTTTTTATCTAATTGTCCAAAAACTCGTTGTAAAAGTGTGGAAACACGAGCGGCAGGATTAGAACGGATATTGTTTTCCTCTTCTGCCACTTTCACAAACAGAGCATCAAGCGCTTTTTGCGTTACATATTGTTCCAAATTAACTTTTACTGGAGCCAAATTTGCAATGGAACCTACAGGAGAATTTGCAACCGAATTGTACGCAGAAGTGAGGGAATTCCAAGATTGCGTTGTAGAAACTCCCGCAACCAACGGTTTGCTCAATGAATTGGCAACTTTTGGTGCAAACGCATTTTGTAGTTCAGCGTATGTTTTGGTTTTTAAATAATTGGTAGCTGCATTTTTTCCACCAAATAAAATTCCTGTAGCGTCTGAGATAGACATTGTGGTAATGGCTTTTTTGAAAATAGGCAATGCCTCCACAACAGCATCTTCTGCAGTTCTGTTTAATGACAAAACAGCTTTATTCACCAAATCTTGACCACCGGGAATTAATTTCAAATTATTGATAATAGGAGCAGCTTCGGGCGGAAGCACGATTTTCAATAAAGCATCGTTCATGAATCCATTTTCTACGCCAAGAAAATTTACTGCTTTTCCAATTCCGACATCTAACGAACTTTTTAATCCTGACGCATTTTCCGACTCGGAAATTTCTGTTGATGAAGTTGCCATAGTAGAGGCAATTTGAAGCAATTCATTACAAGAAGTTAGTGTGAAAATAAGTGCTAAAATAAAAACTGTTTTTTTCATTTTGTTTGATAAATTATTAGGAAAATTTGATAATTTTTCGTTGTAATTTTATATTCTGCAATTAATATGCCACAACCAAAATAAATTTTCAATCTGCTTATTAAGAATGATTTAATCGAAATTGATATAGTTTTTCATCTAACTGCTGAATTTGCTCCATCGAAACAAAAGAGACACAAATTCTCAACCCATTTTTATTTTCACTTCCTGTGATGGATAGAGAAATGGCACTTAAACCGTAATATAGAAATTTTCGCATCAATTCACCGCTTGTTAGGTTGGGATAAGCAATTGTGAAATAAAAACCATCGGCTAATTCTCGTTCAAAATCGTTGTAAACAATGTAAAATCCATGTTTCAGGAAAACTTCTTTCATCAATTTGGCTTTTACACCGTAGAATTTCAATTCTTTGATAAAATCATTTTTATTGTCAGATGCTGCTTTCAACATAGCTGCAAGTGCAAATTGTGCAGTGTGAGAAGTTCCGGCTGTTGTGGCATACAAAATCCCATACGGTATAAAATTTCCCATTTTTTTAGATGGAAAATAATTGCTCAAATTAGGATATTCTCTCTCATAAGCTTCATTGCTAAAAATCATCATTCCGATACGTTGTCCAGCGTAACTGAAAATTTTGGAAGCGGAAAGAAGCAAAATGTAATTATTTGTGTAATTGGCAACTGTTGGTTGATAAGGCAAAGCGTTTGGTACACCATAATTTTCACGAAAATCCATACCAAAATAAGCCAAATCTTCAATAACAATCACATCATATTTATTCGCCAGCAAGCCAATAATTTCGAGTTCATTTTCTGAGAAACAGCACCAAGTTGGATTGTTGGGCGATGAATAACAAATGGAACAAATATCTCCATTTTTCAAAATCGATTCCAATTTCTCTTTCATTTTTTCTTCTCTAAAATCCTGAAAATCAAAAGATTTATACGGAAGAGCAAGTAAATCCAATTGTGATTTTTGAACAGGAAATCCGGGGTCAATAAAAAGAGTGCAAGGTTTTTGTGGATTTGTGCGTGCAGCTGCTACAAGTGCCGCAAAACTGCCCTGCATGGCTCCTACAGTTGGAATACATTGTTGCGGTTCCACTTCGATGTTCATAAACGAGCGAACAAAACGAGCCATCTCATTTTTCACACTTGAAATTCCTTCAATATTGGGATAAATAGCCGCTAAACCTTGTTCCAATCCTTCTTTTTCAGCCTCGACTCCAATTTCGGAAGGTGGAAGTCCGGGCACGCCCATTTCCATGTGGATAAATTTTTCGCCACTCTCTTTTTCAATCATCGCAACCAATTTTCCGACTTGCCTGATAGAAAGTGAGTTGATATCATCGGTTCCAAAATGACTAAAAAGCCGATCGACTGTTTCTTTTGAAATCATATTATTGGATTATTTAAATTCAATTCAGAGAAAAAAATGATTTGAATGTTGTGTTTTTACTAAGTGTGTGTGATAAAAAAATGTAGAATTGACCAAATTAAAAGATAAAAAGGTC
>JBDHYS010000321.1:0-2662 GCA_039811505.1 Paludibacteraceae bacterium
AAAAATGCGATCGGTTGCTTTTGACTCCTTTTTACGTATTATCAAACCTAAAAAAAATGGACATAAACCGTTTAGATTCAAAGATTCGATGCTAAATGCTGCAAAAATTTTAGATATTAAATCACGCTATTTTTGTATAGAACACACTCCACTTCCTTTGAAAAAGAGTATTTTTGAGAATTATTTTGCTGAAAACAACGAAATATTATTACACAATATTCAATATAAATTTAGGAATAAAAATCAGTTTAATCCGCAAGCTTTATTCTATCTTTTGGCACTGCAACAGGGAAAATGTTGGATTGAAAAAGAGAATAAATTGGTTTTTATAAAACCTGCAAACAAAAATGAAAAGTACATCGAAAGGAAAATTAATTTCTTCAAAAGGAATAAAAACATCATATTTGGTTGTGCCGAATCAATAGATCAAACTGCACAAAACACTCAAAACAAGCTATTTAATTGGATAATTTCACTACTGAAAATAGAATGGAAAACAAAATAAAAATATTTTTTGTCATCAAATCAATTCATGCTGCTGCCGGAACCGAAAGAGCTACAATAAACATTTCCAATGAGTTATCAAAAAGAGGTTATCAAATTGGCATCGTTTCGTTGGTTGATGAAGGCGTTCCATTTTTTCCGTTAGAACACGATGTGAAGATTTTTTATCTGAAAAATGCCTCCAATTCGCTTGTTCGTGATTTTTCGAGAAGAAAACAGCTTAAAAATTTATACCAACGAGAAAATCCTGATATAGTTATTTTTGTTGGTTCCGGACGTTCAATGCTTCATATTCCTTCCGCAAAAGGGATAAAAAAAGTTACTTGGGAGCATTTTAACGCATCTATAAATTGGCATCTTTTGCATCCATTATCTAAAAAATTGGCTGCTAAATTTTGTGATAAAATCATCACTTTGACCGAACAGGACGCAAAAAATTATCAAAAAAAATATGGAGCAAAAAACACTGTTTGTATTCCCAATCCAATAACAATTGATAATTCGGAAAAATCGCCTCTCACTGAAAAAACTGTTCTTGCTATCGGACGATTTTCAGAGCAAAAAGGCTTCGATATGTTGATTGATTCGTGGCAAAAAATTGCAAAAAATGTAGAAAATTGGACGTTAAGAATTATCGGTGAAGGAAAAATGAAATCTTTTTTGGAGGATAAGATTAATAAATATGGATTGCAATCGTCCGTAGAGCTACTTCCACCAACGAACAATGTGATAGAAGAATACAAACGTGCTTCAATTTATGTAATGTCTTCGCGTTTTGAAGGTTTGCCGTTGGTGCTGATTGAAGCGATGGCAATGGGATTACCGATTGTAAGTTTCGATTGTGAAACGGGTCCGGCTGAAGTGATTGAACACGAAAAAACAGGAATAATTGTTCCGTTCAAAGACACCGAAAAACTTTCTATAGAACTTTTAGACCTGATGAACAATAAGGAAAAAAGAGCGTTTTTTTCACAAAATGCAATTGTGCGTGCTGAAAACTTCACGGTAGAAAAAATTATGCCACTTTGGGAAAAAATGATTTCAGAACTTTTAACTTCAAAATAAGATGAAAGTAAGTGTTTTAATGCCCACATACAACCACGAAACAACAATAAGTCAAGCTGTTGAGAGTTTTTTGGCACAGAAATGCACTTTTGAAATCGAATTATGGATTGGAAATGATGCATCGCCTGATAAAACGTTGCAAATAGTTGAAAAATACGAAAAACAATTCCCTGAAAAAATAAAAATCATCAATCATCCTACAAATTTAGGATTATTAAAGAACTATCAATCATTGATTAATGCTTCAACAGGGGAATATTTTGCAATCCTTGAAAGCGATGATTATTGGATTTCTGACGACAAACTTCAACATCAAATCGATTTTTTAGATGCTCATACCGATTACGGAATTTCAGTAACACGGTGGAAAAACGAAAAAAAAGGAGAATTGATTCCTTGTGGAGATTCGATTTTGGAAATGACAAAAAAATATCCATCGGAAATTTACGAGAGATTCTTGCTTCGAAACATTCTTAAATCGCCTACGGTTTGTTTCAGGCGTTCGGTTTTTGAGCAATATTGCAATGTGGAAGAATATATAAACGCTGGATTCAAAACATTCGATTATCCCGTTTGGTTATCCGTTATTCGTCATAGTCGGTTCCATTTTTTAGATGAAACAACTGCTGTTTATCGTTTTATGGACTCTTCTATTAGCAACACGAAAGACATCAATCGAAAAATTGAATTTGAAGAGAATATCGAAAAAATAAGAGTGTATATAATTGGTAAATACGGTTTAGGAACGTTAAAATGGTATCAAATTCGTATCAGAGAAACGATTGTAAAAGCAAGAATTTACTTTAGATTTGGAAGATTTGGCAAATCCACAACAACTTTCTTTTCCGGTTTGTGGAAAGCTATTTTTTAGAATCTCAATTCTGTTATTCCCTCACTTTAAAAGCCCGAATCCATTCTATTTCTAACTTTCCGGTAGTGCCATTTTTACTTTTTGGAATAAACGAATTTATTCCAAAATAGAGCGATTCGTGCGGAATATTTTCATTTGTACGGTGCACTTCCACATTATTCACATACCAAACCAACGATTTTGGAGTCCATTCTACAGAATAAATGAAAAAATTATTCTCAT
>JBDHYS010000322.1:0-2661 GCA_039811505.1 Paludibacteraceae bacterium
CTCGTGGAAAATTACCGAAATTAAACCGTTTGTTTTCTATAATTTTTCCATCTTTTGCAAAGGCGATATAAACTGTCCCAACGGGCTTTTCTGCACTTCCACCCAAAGGTCCTGCAATACCGGAAATAGAAATAGAAACATCGGATTCCAGCTTTTTTATTGCTCCCGTTGCCATTTGTTCCACTGTTTCATAACTTACTGCACCAAAAGTATCGATTGTTTTTGCGTCCACGTTGAGTAAATTTTCTTTCAAAGAATTGCTGTAAACCACAACGCCACCTTTGAAAAAAACGGAAGCTCCAGGAATAAGCGTAAGTTTGTGAGAAAGATTTCCTCCTGTGCAACTTTCAGCAACAGAAAGTGTCATTTTCTTCTTTATTAAAATTTCAGACAGCAAATTTTCTATTGGTGTTTCGTCAAATGAAAGAATGTATTCGCCGATGATTGGTTTTAATTTTTCAAATTCGGTGTCAATTGTTTCTTTGAGCAAGTTTGAATCTTCTAAACTTCCGCTTAATCTTAATTTTACAACACCGTAATTGGGTAAATACGCTAAATGAAGAAAAGAAGGAAGATTTTTTTCCCATTTTTCAATTTTTATTGCCAAAGAAGATTCTCCTATTCCTATAACTTGGATTGTTTTATGGAGAATGTGTGATTTTTTAATTCTTTGTTTCAGTGCGGGTAAAATTTCTTCCTGCATCACTTTTTTCATCTCAAATGGAACTCCGGGCATTGAAATTACGATTGATTCACCTTCTTCAAACCACATAATTGGAGCAGAACCGACGCTATTTTGAATAATCGTACAATTTTCCGGAACCATTGCTTGTAGTTTTGTCAAGGGATTCATAACGTCAGGTCGATGATTGAAAACGGCTTGAATATTTTTGTAAACTTCTTCACTGAAAATCAGTTTTGTGTTGAAATAGGCAGAAAGTGTGTTTTTGGTAATGTCATCATTTGTTGGACCCAAACCACCTGTGAGAAGCACGATTTTATTTTCAGACAAAGCTGCATCTAAAGCGGAAATAATTTGCTTTTCTTCGTCGTGAATGGAGGTGATTCTTGAAACTGATAAGCCGATTTTGTTTAATTCCGAAGCCATCCAAGCCGAATTTGTATCTACAATTTGACCGATTAAAATTTCATCTCCGATAGTTATTATTTCAACCATAAAATAATTTCTAATTCTAAAATTTTATATTTTTTATCTCTTCCGAAGCTTCTTCCAACATTTTATACCATTCTGTCCCAAATTGTCGAATGAGTGGCTCTTTTAAAAACTTATACACCGGTATTGACAATTCTTTTCCTTTCACTCTTGCACAATCGCACACGCTCCATTTATGGACGTTTACAGCTGTCATTTTCTTGTATTTTTGTAATCTTATTGGATATAAATGGCAAGAAATTGGTTTATAAAAATCTGTTTTCCCCTCTCGATATGCTTTCTCAATGGCACATTTCCAGATTCCATTTTTTTCTTTATATGCAAAAACACATTCTTTTCCACTTACGATTGAAGTTACAGGTTCATTATCATCATCAATATAATAAACACCCTGTTTTTTTATCATTTCTTTTGAAGTTTCCAACAAATCGTCCCAAACGATAGGTACTATTTCTTCCAATTTTTCAATTTCATCCTCTTCCAATGGAGCACCAGCATCGCCTTCTACACAACATATACCTTTGCACGTGAACAAATCACACACAAAATGGTCGGTAAAAACGTCTAAACTTATTATCGTATCGTCAATTTGAATCATTTTTTTTGTTATTTTCTAATTCTTTGATTTTTAAAACTGGAAGAGCTATTTTATATCGAACTGCTAAAATTCGGATGAAAAAAACGGTTATAAAACTTAAGATAGGTGTAATAAATGGATTCATTCCCAATTTTACACACATTGCATATATTAAGCCACCGGCAATTGTTGCCATGGCATAAATATCTTTTCGTAGAATTAAAGGCGTATGATTTACCAATAAATCTCGTATTAATCCCCCAACGGAACCGGTAATCAATCCCATTGAAATTGCAACCCACATTGGAAATTCCATTGCTAATGCTTTGTCAATTCCGACAACTGTGAACAGTCCTAATCCGATGGCATCGAAAATAAAAATCGTATATTCTAATTTCACAATCCAACGCCCAAATCCAATTACAAAAATGAGAGCAAGTGCAGTTACTA
Source organism: Paludibacteraceae bacterium (assembly GCA_039811505.1). Lineage (GTDB taxonomy): Bacteria > Bacteroidota > Bacteroidia > Bacteroidales > Paludibacteraceae > UPXZ01. The sequence goes on from JBDHYS010000322.1 coordinate 2,202, forward strand.
CAAGATAAGAAGGCTGAGTTATCCAGAATGGGGTTGTTTTAAGAAATAAATCTCGTGTTGTTCCGCCTCCAATAGCAGTAACAAGCCCGACAAAATATGCCCCAAACCAATCTAAACGTTTTGATGCAGCAACACGTATTCCACTAATGGCAAACGCAAATGTGCCGAGATAATCGAGTATGTTTATAAATGACAATTCCATTATGTAAAAAAGCGTATCGTACACATTGCAGTATAGATACGCTCAAAGATTGAAATGTAATATCTTTCTTAACTATTAAAAGCAGCTTATTCTGTTGGAGGAGTTGATTGTGGTGCTTCTCCGAAATTTGGAACAGCTGTATTTTCTTGTTGCTGACGATTAAAATCTGTTGTTTGTCCTTGAATAGCAGATTCTTGCGTTGTTGCTTTTTGGCTTGTGCGGATTCCCACTGCAAAAATTGATAGTATGACAATAAAC
>JBDHYS010000323.1:0-2657 GCA_039811505.1 Paludibacteraceae bacterium
GCCTTCGGCTTCATACATTTTTTTGATAATGAAGAAGATTTGCAAATACTTAAAGAAACTGTTTCAATTTCTCAAAATATCGTTTCAGAACCCGACAGAGCAGAATATGGCGATTTCCAAACCAATACAGAATTAGCAAACAAAGTTGCTTTTCATCTGACAACAAAAAATATTTCGCCCGAAATTGTTATTGAACCAACTTGTGGAAAAGGCACTTTTATTATCGCTTCGTTGAAACATTTCGGTAATATCAAAAAACTTTTCGGTATTGAAATCTATAAACCTTACGTTTGGGAAAGTAAATTCAATATCATTGATTTTTATCTGAATAATCCAACCGAAAACAAACCCGAAATTTCAATCATTCATAGTAGCGTTTTTGACTTTGACTTTAAAACTATTTCCAAAGAAAATCACACAAAAGAAATTTTAATTATAGGCAATCCGCCTTGGGTTACAAATTCAAAATTAGGTAGTTTAAATTCATCTAATCTTCCTAAAAAAGCGAATTTCAAAAATCACAATGGATTAGATGCAATGACAGGAAAAAGCAATTTTGACATTGCCGAATACATCACTTTGATGATGATTGAAACGTTTCAACATCAAAAAGGTAACGTTGCTTTATTAGTTAAAAATTCAGTAATCAAAAACATTGTCTTTGACCAATTTACAAAAAAGTATTTCATTTCTGAAATAGAAAAACATTGCATTGACAGCAAAAAAGAATTTAATGTTTCGGTAGAAGCCGCTCTATTTTATTGCAAATTAAATTCCAATCCGACATTCGACTGTTCAGAGTTTGATTTTTATAATAATTCACACGCAAGACTGAATTTTGGTTGGTTATCGAACAAGTTTGTTTCAAACATTGACAACTATTCCAATACCGAACAAATTGACGGAAAATGTCCGTTTGAGTGGCGACAAGGTATAAAACACGATTGTTCATCCATTATGGAATTGGATAAAGTGAACGGACATTTTGTAAATGGACTGAAAGAAGAAATCCAATTAGAAAGCGATTTGGTTTATGGCATTTTAAAAAGTTCCGACTTGAAAAATACAGTCATAAAAGAAACGAGAAAACACACGATTGTAACACAAAAAAAAGTAGGACAAGAAACCAATTATATCAAATATGATTTTCCAAAAGCATATCAATATTTAAGCGGACACCAAGACATTTTTAATTCAAGAAAATCAAGTATTTACAACAACAAACCGCCATTTTCGATTTTTGGTGTAGGAGATTATTCATTCAAACCTTACAAAGTTGCCATTTCAGGATTTTATAAAACCTTTCATTTTACGCTTGTTTTACCACAAAATGAAAAACCAATAATGCTTGACGACACTTGCTATATGTTGGGCTTTGACAAATTGGAGTTTGCCGTTTATTCGTTGATACTTTTAAATTCTGAAACGACAATGCAATTTCTGCAATCTATAACTTTTGCAGATGCAAAACGAACTTTTACCAAAGACATTTTAATGCGTATTGACCTTTTAGAATTGGCTCAAACTCGTGATAAATCTGAATTACAAAACGAACTGACTTATATAAACTCAACGTACAATTTTAATTTGACTTTAGACTTGTGGTGCGACTTCATAAACGAAATGAAACCAATTGAAAGTGGACAAATGGAATTGTTTGCATAAACCGAAATAAAAAGGCACTGTGCATAACAGCCAGTTTGCCAAAATGGCGGGTAAAGTACCACGTTTGGAAATTTTTCGTATATTTGAAATGTCCGTTTCGCACGAAGTTTAGTGATAATAGTCCGCCACTTCGGCAAGCTGGTCAAACGTTATAAGCAATGGTAACGGACAACGGTACATATAAACAGGCGGACAACAAAGACCGAAACAAGGCGTATTGGGCGACACACGACCCGATACGCATAGATTTAATTTTTGCCCAACGCACATTTTGTTGTTTTTCTGCCACCGCACAAGTGGCACATTTGGTTTTGCCCGACACACAACCCAACGTAAAAAACCAAAAGAGCCACTTTTTTACCAACGCTCAAAGAAGTATCAACATCATTTCAAACTATATTATGAACAAAAGAAACAACCTTTTTAAATTATTACTTCTCCTTACAATAGTAATGTTACTTTTTAATAGTGAAACATCTTATGCCCAAACTACAAATTTCTATGGTACAAATAAAGTTCAGTCAAATGGATATACTGGCGCATTATACGAAGTGAAAATTGACAGAGATAGAGACTTGACATTTGTTACAATTCAACAGATTCCAACGAAGAATTTAAAGCGATTGACATCTGCATCTCCATCAAGTAACGCTAAAATTAAGTCTGGAAATTTTGAAGCAAGATATATAGGTGCTTTACAAAGTGACGGAAATAGAAAGTTGTATGATTGTACGGATCGTATGGGATGGAATAATGTAAAAACAGGAGAAAAATATAATGAAACTTTTGTTTTTAACGGAGCAATTCCACCAGGTTTAACGGACTTTTCTCTGATAGACGAAGGCTCTTATTCTGGTTGTCGTGGCTATGGATTTAGTAATTATAAACTTAATAACCCTGATAATCATCCCAAAACTGCATAATTCGGAGCATCCCCACCCAGTATTTCTAATAAAAAGAGCAGCTTTCAATTCGTAACCTACATTCCAAAA
>JBDHYS010000324.1:0-2655 GCA_039811505.1 Paludibacteraceae bacterium
TGTGTGATTCAGCTGGGGCTCGAACCCAGGACCCCATCCTTAAAAGGGATGTGCTCTACCTGCTGAGCTACTGAATCAAAATTTTACAAAAGCGGTGCAAAGATACTGCTTTTTTTTAGATGTACAAATGTAATTTTCGTTTTTCATAAAATAATTTGTAGTTATTGTATAATATGTGTGATAAGGAACTTATCCAAATGGTCTTTAAAAATTAATTTATACGAGAAATCGTGATTCTTTATTCAGGAACGATAGAAAATAGTATCTTTGCAAAAGAAAATGTGTGATATGTTAAAATTTAAATATAACTGATTTGTCTCTCATAGGTTTTATTTTACTCTCATTGGTGTTTGTTGTTTTCTTTTCCGGAATGGAAACAGCCTATTTAATTGCTAACAAACTGCGTTTTGAATTAGCAAAAAAGGAAAGTACACTCAATTCTTCCATTATTTCGATATTTTATAATAAGCCACAACAATTTATTGCTACAATGTTTTTTGGTAAAAGTAGTAGTGTTGTGGCTTATTCTATCTTTGTGGTGATGTTTCTGCACGATTCATTTTCATCGTCAAGTCTTGCAATAAGCCTTGTATTGAAGATTTTATTAGCAGCAACAGTTTTGATTATAGTGGGTGAGTTTTTACCTAAAATTATTTTTAAGATTAATCCAAATCTTTGGATTAGGATGTTTTCTTGGTTATTATTGTTGTTTTACATATTGTTCTATCCGCTTTCTTGGCTTAGCTCTTGGCTTTCGTTGAAGTCATTTAGAATTTTAAGGGCAGATATTCCTCAATCGGTTGAAGAGAATGTGTTTTCACGTATTGACCTGAATTATTTGCTGCAAGAAAATTTAGATGTGAGTGAAGATATTAAGGAATTGGACAATGAAGTGAAAATTTTCAAAAAAGCATTGGATTTTTCAAATGTAAAACTGCGTGATTGTTATATTCCGCGTACAGAAATCGTTTCAGTAGAATACGGTTCCAATGTGAATGTGTTGAAGCAAACTTTTATTGAAACGGGTTTATCGAAAATTCTTATTTATAAAGAAGACATTGATAACATTGTGGGGTATATTCACTCCTCAGAGATGTTCAAGCATCAAAAAGAGTGGGTAAAACACATAAAATCTATTCCGTTTGTGCCGGAAAATATGGCAGCACAAAAGCTGATGAAGATTTTTATGAAACAAAAGAAAAGCATTGCTGTGGTTGTAGATGAATTTGGTGGAACGGCTGGAATTGTAACGCTCGAAGATATTGTAGAACAGATTTTTGGGGAAATTGAAGACGAGCACGATGTGAGAGATTATACGGCTGAAAAAATAAATGAAAAAGAATTTATTCTTTCAGGTAGATTGGAAGTGGAGGAGGCAAATCATCTTTTTCAATTAAATATACCCGAATCGGAAGAATATACGACAATAGCAGGTTATATTTTGCAAAGCCATCAACGATTTCCGAAGTTAAATGAAGTAATCCGAATTGAGAACTTTACTTTTAAATGTTTAAGGGTATCGAATAATCGGATTGAATTGGTGAAAATGCAGATAAATTAATCGAAATTTGGATTGAAAAGGTAGATTAAAAGGTAGAATTTTAAATAAAAATTCGTAAATGCAAGTTAATTGCATTTTTTTTTGTAAATTCGTGCCCTCAAAATAATTGAAAATATTTTAATTTAATTTTATATCATTTTTGTAAAGAAATGGCAACATTACAGAACATTAGAAACAAAGGAGTTTTATTGGCAGTAGTCATTGGAGTAGCTCTATTAGCATTTATTATCGGAGATTTTTTGAATTCAGGTTCAACCTTGTTTCAACAAGCAAAACAGAACGTAGCTGTCATTGATGGTGAAAAAGTGAATATTCAAACATTTCAAGAAATGGTTGAACAAATAAACACTGTTTATAAAATTGAAATGGGAAGAAGTGATTTCAATGAAAATGAATTATCACAAATTCGGTCTCAAGTTTGGGAATCACTTATTAATGAACGATTAATAGAAGCTGAAGCTAAAAAAATAGGATTGACAGTGAGTAAAGAAGAATTGCACGAAAGTCTTCTTGGTAACAATATTCACCCAACGATAATGCAACGTCCAACATTTGTGGACCCACAAACAGGACAATTTAGTCGTGCTCAATTATTGCAATTTTACAACAGCGTGTTTAGCGACGACGTTCCTGCAGAAGCAAGAGAACAATTGAGAGATGCCAAAAATTATTGGCTGTTTTGGGAAAATGCAGTAAAAAATGCAATTCTTCAAGATAAATATTTTAGTTTAATTGGTAAATCAGTTGGAGCAAATTCAATAGAAGCAAAATATAATTTTGAAGCTCGTAAAACATCTGGTGATGTAAATTATATTGTAATGCCTTACAGCAATGTTTCAGATAGTTTAATTCAAATTTCAGATGCTGAATACAAAAAAGCTTACGAAAGCAAAAAGGAACAATTCAAACAAGAACCTTATCGCACGATTCGATATGTGCAGTTTGATGTAGTTCCTTTGGAAGAAGATTTTATCGAAGCACAAGAATGGATGGATAGAGTAGGGGAAGAGTTTAGAACTACAACAGACGTTGCAGGATTAGTTAATACAGAATCAGATGTTACGTATGATGAAAGACATGCTTATTCCAGACAA
>JBDHYS010000325.1:0-2645 GCA_039811505.1 Paludibacteraceae bacterium
GCACAAAGTGCTAAAAACCGCTCAATTCGACCACTTGAATGTTCTGCCCCTTGTCCCTCAAAACCGTGGGGTAAGAAAAGAACCAAACCCGATTTGACACCCCATTTTTCCATCGCAGAAGAAATATATTGATCCACAATAACTTGTCCAACATTGAAAAAATCGCCAAATTGAGCTTCCCAAATCGTTAAACCATTAGGATGTGATAAAGCGTATCCATATTCAAAACCCAAAATTCCGTATTCATTGAGTGGTGAATTATAAACGCTAATATTCGCCTGTTTTCCTCCCAAATTACGCAATGGGAAATATTCTTCTTCGCCGTCTTCGGTGATAATTTCGGCATGACGATGAGAAAATGTTCCTCGTTCAGAATCTTGACCACTCAATCGGACAGAAAACATCTCTTTTGCCAACGAGGCATAGGCTAATAATTCGCCCATTGCCCAATCAAATCTATTGTTTTCAATCATTCCGGCTCGTTGTTCAAACAAACGGACTGTTTTATTGAAGAATTTTTTCTCTTTTGGCAATGTCGTAATTCTTTTTGCCAAATCTAAAAATAATTCTTTTGTAATTTCGGTCGGAGTTGGTTTTTCAAAATCTTCACGTATGGGTAAACGGATATTTTTATATTTTTCATCAAAAAAGGGCTGAATAATCATCTGATTATTTTCATTCGCTATTTGATATTCTTTTTCCAATAAATTATGAAAAGCTTCGACACGTAAATTGTATTCTTGTGCTGTCAATACGCCTTCTGCTATTAATTTATCGGCATAAATATCGCGTGGATTTTTATGTTTGGAAATTATGTCATACAGTTTTGGTTGCGTAAAACGTGGTTCGTCTCCTTCGTTGTGCCCGTATTTTCTGTAAGAAAGCAAATCGATAAATACATCAATATTGAATTTTTGACGAAATTCCAATGCTAATTTTGCAACAAAAACCATTGCTTCTACATCATCTCCATTCACATGAAAAACAGGTGATTGCGTGACTTTTGCTACATCGGTGGAATAGGTGCTCGAGCGTGCTTCTAAATAATTGGTGGTAAATCCGACCTGATTGTTTATAACAATATGAATCGTTCCGCCCGTTTTGTAACCATCTAATTTTGAAAATTGAATGGTTTCATACACCACACCTTGACCTGCGATTGCTGCATCGCCATGGATTAGAATGGGAAGAACTTGATTGTATTGCTCATTATGATTGTTTTCAATTTTTGCTTTTGCAATTCCTTCCACAATTGGAACTACGGTTTCCAAATGCGATGGATTGGGGGCTAAACTGATGGAAATTTTACGTCCTTTGTAGTCAATTGTATTGTTGTAGCCGAGATGGTATTTTACATCACCGTACATAATTCCTTCGTTGTAATTTTCGGCAGTAAAACCTCTGAAAATTTGCCAATAAGGTTTTTTCATCGTATTGGTCAAAACATTCAATCTGCCTCTGTGAGCCATTCCTATCACAATGTCGTTTACATCGTAATTTCCACCGTGTGAAATGATTGCATCTAATGAAGGCATTAACGATTCAGAACCTTCTAACGAAAAACGTTTTTGACCAACGTATTTTCGGTGCATATAATCTTCAAAACCAGATGCTTCTATTAATTTGTCGAGAATATGTATTTTTTCTTCTTTTGATAAAAGCTCTTGATTTTGTGAACTTTCCATCTTTTTTTGAAGCCATTCTACAATTTCCGGTTTTGTCATATAGCGATATTCAACGCCAATTGACTTACAGTAAGTGGTTTCAAGGTGATTTACAATTTCTCGAAGAGTGGCTCGTCCTATTCCAATCTCTTTTCCTGCTTCAAATTTTGTGTCCAAATCGGTCTCTGAAAGTTTGAAATTTTCTAAATCCAAAGTTGGGGTGTAACTTCGTCTTGTACGAACAGGATTTGTTTTGGTGAAAAGATGCCCTCGTCTGCGATAACCGGCAATTAAATTTGTAACGGCAATCTCTTTTTTAGAAATTTCATCTGTTCCTGCACTGTTTTCCTGAAAATTTGGCGTTGTTGAAGTGTTTAATGCCAAATCAAAACCTTGAAAGAAAAACCGAAAACTTTCTTCAATTTGTTCGGGATTTTCTTTGTATTGTTTGTACATTTCATCTATGGCGTCAATGTCCATCAGATTAAGTCTTTTCTGTGTCTCCATCGGGGTACAATACTAAATTGAATTATTCGAATATCAAACTATAAAGATGGTGCTTTTGTTCAAAATTAGAACTTATTTTGCAATATTTTAAATTTATACCAATATAAGCAAAATCTATTAACATGCAAACAGATAAAATTACCTTATAAATACCATTTTGCTTGGTGAGGAAAGTTCTTCGCTGTACCAATATCCTTCCGAAGAAAATGCTTTTATTTTTTCAAAATTAGAAATTTGATTTTCAGCGATGTATCGTACCATTAAGCCGCGTGCTTTTTTCAGATAAATGGTTATAGTTTTGTATTTATCAGTATCGTGATAATATTGTTGGAAGTCAAAATCAATTACATTAGCGTCAATTTGATTAAAATCTACCATTTTACTGTACTCGTTTGATGCCAAATTGAGAATTGTTTTTGTATTATCGGCATTTTTTAAGGCGATTTTCATTTCATTGGTTACTTTTTGTTTCTA
>JBDHYS010000326.1:0-2632 GCA_039811505.1 Paludibacteraceae bacterium
AGTAAAATCAAATTTATCTCCTTAATGAAATTCATACAACTCATTTTTGTCGCTTGTTGCAGAAAAATCAGATGTGATTTCATATAAGAACTATAAACAGATAAACCAAAATACCATTTTTCTCTATCGAAGGTCATATCCATTGAAGGACCTACCGCTCCTAAAGAGAAATTTTCTTTTAGATTTCCCTGCGGAAAAGCAGTAGCTACACCAAACGAAAAAGCCATTGATATATGCAGTTCCGGTGAGGGTAAATATATTTTTAAAAAATCGTCATAGCGAGATGTAGGATATTTCTTCTTAAAGGATTTTAGTTTTGCTTCGTAAATTGATTTATTTTCTCTTCCATTTGTCATTGTTTCAAAATAAAGGTCGAATAAATCGGCATCTTCCTGATTCAAATCGGCAGTTTGCATTTTCCTCAGTAACACATCGTTGTATTTCATAAACTCCTCGTAAAGTTCACGTTGTATGGATTGGCTATTTTGGTAACAAAGGAAATTTCGATCCGTTTTAATACCCTCCGCTTTGTTCAAAAAAGTATTCCAATCCGAAGTGAACAATGCTATAAATAAATGTTCGTTGTAAGTAAAAGCCGTACATTTATTCGGCTCCGTTTTTTTATTCAGAAGCGAGTAGATTTCTGCCACTTTGCCGTAATTAAACAGGCGTATTTCATCTAATAACAGCCGCTTTCCATTGTTTACGATAATCTCCGTACTATCTACATAAGAGCGGATTTCATTTTCAATCTGTGCGTCAACTTGAATCGAAGTCAACAATATCAGACAAAGAATCGTTATTTTTTTTATTAAGTTCATAAATTGCAAATTTCAATGAGAAAATCAACAAATGTTTATCTTCTTTTTTTATTCCTGTGAACCGAACATTATAGTTGCTGATGATGCACCCACCATAAATGAATTTCCTTTCGTTACAAACAGAGGTTGGGCAGCATTTATTTTTCCATCATGGCAAACAACATTCCATTTTTTTGGAGGAATTTGAACAACAATATTTTTCCTATTCCCATTTAAAATAACCAAAATTTCATTCCATTTATCACCGTTGGCATTATCAGAAAGTGTAAAAGCAACTACATTTGGCACTCCAAATTCGATAAATTTCAGATGTTTTTTCATCATTTCAAAATCGGTCATTCTGAAAGCAGGATGTGCTTTTCTCAATGCGATTAATCCTTTGTAATAGTTGAAAATATCTGAATATTCTGTTTTGTTGTTCCAATTAATTTGATTGACACTATCGGGCGATTCGTAGGTGTTGTTTACCCCATTTTTATCACGATAAACTTCTTCTCCGGCAAAAATAAACGGAATTCCTTGAGCTACAAAAACAGTGGTTTGTGCCAATTTATTAAACTTTTGTATTTCAAATTCAGTCGCTCCTTCGGGTTTTCTACTTCTGAGTTTATCTACTAAACACATATCATCATGACACGAAACATAATTGACAACTTGCGTTGGTTGCGAGGCATACGGAGCATCTGAATGAACTAATTTTAAATGATTGATACCCGGAAAATCAGTTGCAGCTACAATTCCAAATTTTACGGCATCTTCCAAACTATCGCGTCCGGCAACAAATCCGGGAAATGAATTTGTCCAATTACCTTTAAGTGCATCGCGAATATCGTCACTGAAAACGGCTATTCCATTCAGTTGGCTTACGTTTTTCTTTATAGCCCGTTTTTCTTCCGGAAGCGGTGAAGAAGCGGCAGTCCAACCTTCTCCATAAAGTATAATTTTCGGATTTATCTTGTCCAACGCAGCACGAACCGCATTCATTGTTTCTATATCGTGAATACCCATTAAATCAAATCGAAATCCATCAATATGGTATTCTGTAGCCCAATAAACCACCGATTCCACAATAAATTTTCGTGCCATTGCTCTTTCAGAAGCAGTTTCGTTTCCACAACCAGAAGCATTTGACCACGATTCATCTTCGTTGAAACGATAGAAATAACCCGGAACAAGCAAATTCAAATGACTGTTTTCTCCCACATACGTATGATTATAAACAACGTCCATTATTACTCCAATTTCCTCGTTGTGAAGCGATTGAACCATTTGTTTAAATTCTTTGATACGCGAAATAGGATTTCTTGGATCGGTTGCATATCCACCTTCCGGAACATTGTAATTTTGAGGATCGTAACCCCAATTATATTTGTTTTCGTCTAATTTCGTCTCATCAATCGAAGCATAATCGTACACCGGAAGAAGATGAACATGCGTAATTCCCAACTCTTTCAAGTGGTCGATTCCTGTGGATTCACCAGCAGGATTTTTTGTCCCTTTTTCTGTCAGAGAGAGATATTTTCCTTTATTCTGAATGCCCGAAGTGGGCGAAATAGAAAAATCACGCAAGTGCATTTCATAAATAATGGCATCTGTAACACTTTCTGGCAAAACGTGTTTGTCATTTTTCCACCCCTCCGGATTTGTCTCTTCCATATCAATAATGGCGGCTCTTTTTCCATTCACACCAACTGCTTTTGCCCAAATTCCGGGCGTTTCATCGCACCATTTTTCACCAATTTTCACTTGAAATGTGTAAAATTTTCCTTTCAAATCCCCATCAATTTCTGCACTCCACGTTCCCGCTTTTG
>JBDHYS010000327.1:0-2625 GCA_039811505.1 Paludibacteraceae bacterium
CCGAAGGAGAATACCTAAAAGGGCTCGTTTTATACGTAGAATAATTTAGTTCTTATTTATGATGACAATTTTAACTATCCGCAATTTGCATACTATCCGTTTTGCAGCGAAACAATTTGTATCCCTTCTAAAACAAAATCCTCAAAAAGTTTATTGCTTCAACGGCGAAATGGGAGCAGGAAAAACTACTTTTATTAAAGCAATTTGCGAAGAATTGGGAGTTACAGAAACCGTTAATAGCCCCACATTTTCCATAATAAACGAATACAGAGATAAAAATGATGCTATTATTTATCATTTTGACTGTTATCGTATTGAGAAAGCGCAAGATGCTCTAAATTTAGGAGCGGAGGAATATTTGTACAGCGGAAATTATTGTTTTTTGGAGTGGGCAGAAAAGATTGAACCTATTTTACCAAAAGATAGAGTTGATGTTTTGATTGAAGAGGTGGAAGATAGTGTAAGAATGGTAACTATTGACAATTGAGTTGAATATACTTTCTTCAAAAATTCAGTACTAATTTAGTAGCTATTTGAGTTTATCTTATAAAAAAATGAGCATATCCCATCTATTTTGAATATGCTCATTCTTAATATATAACCAATTCAGATTACACTGACTCGTGATTTTGTTCTTCAATATCAATCACATTTCTACGTGCATCCATTTTCTTCTCGTATTCATCAAGTGAACCAACGATAATTTTATCGTACTCACGAAGTCCTGTTCCTGCCGGAATTAAATGTCCACAAATCACATTTTCTTTCAATCCTTCCAACTTATCAACTTTTCCGTTTATTGCAGCATCATTCAGAACTTTGGTTGTTTCTTGGAAAGATGCAGCTGACATAAAGCTCGAAGTTTGAAGTGCAGCACGAGTAATTCCTTGCAAGATTTGACTGGAAGTTGCCGGAACAGCATCACGCGTTTGAACCAATGGAAGATCCTTACGTTTTAATACGCTGTTTTCATCTCTCAATTTTCTTGCAGTGATTATTTGACCAGGTTTAAAAGTATCTGAGGCACCTGCATCAGTAATTACTTTTTTACCCCAAATTCTATCGTTTTCTTCCATGAACTCATTTTTATCAATGATTTGTTTTTCAAGGAAGCGAGTATCACCTTGTTCTAAGATTTCAACTTTACGCATCATTTGACGTACGATTACTTCAAAGTGCTTGTCATTAATTTTCACACCTTGCAAACGATAAACGTCTTGAACTTCGTTTACGATATAATCTTGAACAGCTGTTGGTCCTTTGATAGCCAAAATATCTGCAGGAGTTTTTGCTCCATCTGAAAGTGGCGTTCCAGCACGCACAAAGTCATTTTCTTGAACCAATATTTGTTTCGAAAGTGGAATCAAATATTTTTTCACTTCGCCTTTTTTTGAAGTTACGCTAATTTCACGATTACCGCGTTTGATTTTACCAAAATTAATTTCTCCGTCAATTTCAGTTACAACTGCCGGATTTGAAGGATTTCTTGCCTCAAATAGCTCTGTAACACGTGGCAAACCACCGGTAATATCACCCGATTTACCCACATTACGAGGTATTTTCACAAGCATCTGACCAACTTTAATTGCATCTCCATCGCTTACAGCCAAGTGAGCACCAACAGGTAAATTGTAAGTGCGTAAAATTTCACCTTTTTTGTCAACGATGTTTGCAACCGGTATTTTAGTCTTGTCTTTTGTTTCGATAATGATTTTTTCACGTAAACCGGTCGTGTCATCAACTTCAATTATATATGTAATGTTTTCAACTACATCTTCTAATGCGATTTTTCCTTCATTTTCAGCAATAATTACCGCATTAAATGGGTCCCAAGTACAAATTACATCTCCCTTTTTACAAATTTGATTCTGTTTTGCAAAAAGTTTTGAACCGTAAGGGATATTTTGAGTTGTGAGAACAATACCTGTTTTTGTATCCACAACACGCATTTCAGCCAAACGACTTACAACGACTTGATGATCGTCTGAATCAACAGTACGAAGTTCATCAAACTCAACTCGTCCGTCATGTTTCAATGTGATACTCGATTCAGATGCAATGTTGGATGCAATACCTCCTACGTGGAAAGTTCGAAGTGTAAGCTGCGTTCCGGGTTCACCAATGGATTGAGCTGCAATTACTCCAACTGCTTCTCCAATGTGTACCATTCTTCCGGTAGCCAAATTACGTCCATAACATTTCGCACAAACTCCTTTTTTCGATTCACAAGTCAATACTGAACGGATTTCAACCTGCTCGATTGGAGATTTTTGAATAATAGAAGCCAGTTTTTCGGTAATTTCTTCGCCCGAAGCCACAATTAATTCTCCCGTATTTGGATGATAAATATCATGCACAGAAACACGTCCTAAAATACGCTCTTCGAGTGATGAGATAACATCTTCATTGTTTTTAACCTCTGTTGCTGTCAATCCACGAAGTGTTCCACAGTCAATTTCTGAAATGATAACATCTTGCGACACGTCCACCAAACGGCGAGTTAAATATCCAGCATCAGCAGTTTTCAATGCCGTATCCGCCAAACCTTTACGAGCACCGTGAGTTGAAATAAAATATTCCAACACCGATAAACCTTCTTTAAAGTTTGATAAAATCGGGTTTTAA
>JBDHYS010000328.1:0-2615 GCA_039811505.1 Paludibacteraceae bacterium
CTAATCTTTTTACATTAAAATATAAATTCCTAAAACTTTTTCCGTATTTTTGGGAAAATTTATTTTATAACTAAAAATTATTATCGTATGAAAAAATTAATGATTTTATTGTTAGCGGTTACAATTACCGCTACCGGGTATTCACAATTCATTTTGGCACCAAACAATTTTGTAGATGTAAACGACAATACAAAAGATTATGTCGTAATTGATGTGCCTGACACGAAAGCAAACGTATTGTTTAATCGTGCAAAAAAATACTTTAACACTTTCTACAATAACCCGAAGTATGTTTCTTCGGAAGTAGCAGGAGAGCAAATTGTAATTGATGCTATATATGGAGAACCCATGGTTATTGTTTATAATTGGGCTGGTAAAAATCAATGGATATTCCACTATAAAATAGATTTCCAATTTAAAGACAATAAGGTTAAATTTCAACCGAATTTCAAATATTTGGAAAACGAAGAGTACGCTAACATAAATCTAATAGGGGATAAGGTAATGGGTATAAATACAGGTATGTTTAATAAAAAAGGTAAAATTACAATTCAGAAAGGCAATGATAGAGTTGAAAAATATATAAATTGGTATCTCGAAGAATTTAAAAAAGCAATTTTAGAAGAAAATCAAAAGAATGATGAATGGTAGCAATCAAAGCCCGACTTTCAATCGGGCTTTTTTCTTAAAAAATCTTAAAACATTTCCCCACCCAAATAATATTCCTCATCTTTGCCCCCGACAAAAATTTCTACGGGCAGGTTGGATTGCCCAAAAACTTATTTAATTAAGCGAGTTGGGCTTTTTTTATGCCTGCGTGGAACGTATCATTAAACGCGTGTGCCCTGTTCGGTAGCAGTAATGCCCGAAAAGTTTCCGTAGAAGCTTTGTCAACAGGTAGCACACGTTTTTTTATTTTAAAGATTATGACAAAAATCGTAGAACCGAACGCTAACCCCGTTCACCCCTCCGATGTGAAGTACAGTAGCACGGAACTTACCCAAGCCCGTCCGCCGAGCGAAGTCGAGGCGTTCCAAGCCGGATACCGGCAAGGATATTCAAGGGCAACAGAACTTATCACAGAAAATGTAATTGCCAACGTGGCGAAAATGAAAGAAACCATTTTCAAGAAACTGAAAATTCCTGAAAATGAGATAAAGGGTTAATGTATGCTAAATATTATTAACGCCAACGCTTATTTACTACTAACAACAGAAAATAAGAAACAGTTAAGAAAACCGGCTACAATAACTCAAAAAAACGTATTTCGATTTATATTTTAAGTCAGAAAGCGTTTTCACTCACGGATTTTTTGGAAGGTAATCCGTCAAAAGAAATTTAAAAGGCATTGATTTTTGTTGCTACCTTCCAATTAAGCAACTCAAATCTTTGCCTTTTTTCATTTTCAAAAATTACATTAACATGAAAACCAATCAAAATTTAATAAGAAAAATGGGTGAATTTGATGTAACCCAAAGAACACAGGACGGAATGTTCAATGCTAATGCGTTATTACAGCAATGGAACAAAAAAAATGGCAATACTCGCAGGAGAATGGATGATTTTCTTGATTCACAGAATACAAAAGCATTCATTGAAACAATTAAAGAACAAGAAAGTGAAGGGCGGAATTTCGCCATTCCTGATAATCAAATAGTTACAAAAGGAAGAGCAAGAACATTATCGAGCGGTCTCAGAAAAGCGGCTGATATATGGATGCACCCATTTCTTTTCATTGATTTTGCCATGTGGCTAAATCCCAAATTCAAATACGATGTTCTTAAATTCGTTTATGACGATCTTATCAAGTTTCGTAACGATGCCGGTACCGCTTACATTGAAATGTGCGAACAAGTAGCGAGTATTTCCAATAAAAAAGAAACTGCGGACAATATCAAGAAAGTAGCACAGGCAATAAACTTCATTGCTCAAAACAAACATGAGAAAATGATACGCAATGAAGCAGACGAAGATCAAATGAAAGAATACGTACGAGTTCAGAAGGAAATTACAATGCTTATCAAAAGGGGATTTATCAAAAGCTTTGACGCTTTGATGAACCACTTACGTAAAGAATGGGCTGAAAAGCACCAACCTAAAATATTAACCGCTTAAAATTAAAAATCATGACTAAAATAAAATCATTCGGAGATATGACTCTCCAAGAAATCGAAAAATTTGAAAAAGACACTAATTCAATAGTTTTAATTCATGAAAATGATATATATACAAACTTTCAACTCACGCAGGTTGCATTGACTTTTGATGACGGTGAAGAATTTGTGTCCTATCACGGAATGCGAATTGTCATTGAGAGAACCGAGATAGACATAGCATTGCTTCTTGAACCCATTCAAATTCAAAACTTAAAAAATACGTTTGTCATCCACAAGCAAAAACAACTAACTTAACAAAAACACGGGCTCATGGTGAAGTTGGGATCATACGACAATGGCATTGTCGAGTCACCAGTTCGATTCTGGTTGGGTCCACCATTTTAAGTTTTTAGCGGTTCATCGAACCAAAGAATTCCAAATACTTATCTGATTTGACCCAAGCAGCATCGAACTGAAAGACCATGTCGGAATCGAACTAGATTTTGATTTCATAAGCTC
>JBDHYS010000329.1:0-2608 GCA_039811505.1 Paludibacteraceae bacterium
TTAAAAAAACAAAAGAAATATGGTTTTATAGAATGACATCATTATTTTTAAAGTACATTTGCACTATAATCGTTCTTTTCAGTTTACAAAGGAACAAAATGGATTTCAATCGTACAAATTTTTATTGGTTATAACTTTTTTATCTTCTATTTTTTCCGAGCTATAAAGTTATCAAATAAATCGAATTGATTCAAATAAAAAATGACAAAATTAAGTGTAAATATAAATAAAATAGCTACTTTACGAAATTCGCGTGGTGGAAATATTCCGAATGTTGTGAACGTAGCTTTGGATTGTGAACGATTTGGAGCAGAGGGTATTACGGTTCATCCTCGTCCCGATGAGCGACACATTCGATATGCAGATGTGAGAGATTTAAAACCTCTGCTTGCAACGGAATTAAACATTGAAGGATATCCAACTTCAAGATTTATTGAATTGGTGAAAGAAGTAAAACCAGCACAAGTTACCTTAGTGCCTGATCCACCGGAAGCTTTGACTTCCAATGCAGGTTGGGATGTAAAAACAAATTTTCAATTTCTTGAAGAAATCGTAAAAGAGTTTCATCAGGATTCAATTCGCGTCTCAATTTTTGTCGGAACAGAATTGGAAAATATAGAATTTGCTGCTAAAACAGGAACTGATAGGGTAGAATTGTACACTGAACCGTATGCAACAAATTATTCTGCCGATAGGAATAAAGCAATTCTTCCTTTTGTGGCTGCTGCCGAATTGGCTCGAAATGTAGGTTTACAACTTAATGCAGGGCACGATTTGAATCTTGAAAATTTGGCATTTATGAAACAACAAATTTCTTGGTTGCAGGAAGTCTCAATCGGTCATGCACTTATTGCAGATGCACTTTATCTTGGATTGGAAGAGACCATAAAACGATACAAGCAGCAATTAATAGGATAAATAAATAGAAAAACGGAAAAAATACATAACAATAAACAACAATGAATCTACAAATTTTATTACAAGACCTGACTCAAGTAGCTTCCACCGAAGCAGTTGCCACACCTGTAAAAATGAACCTTTGGGAAATGACGCAATATGGCGGTCCCATAATGATTATTTTGGGAATAATGTTGGCTCTTGCGGTTTATATTTTTATTGAGAGATTAATTACGATCAACAAAGCTTCGAAAGAGGATAAAACCTTTATGAACAGAATAAAAGATTATATCCACGATGGAAAAATTGAGTCGGCTCAAAAATTGTGTCGCGAAACAGATTCTCCGGCTTCTCGAATGATTGAAAAGGGGATTAGTCGTCTTGGTCGTCCGATGAATGATGTGTTGGTTGCAGTCGAAAATGTTGGAAATTTAGAAGTTTCCAAATTGGAAAAAAGTATGATTATTTTGGCTACTATTTCCGGTGGTGCTCCGATGCTTGGATTTTTAGGAACCGTTACAGGAATGGTGCTTGTGTTTTTTAATATGACACAAAACGGAACCGGCGTTGTTCAATTAGGCGATTTATCTTCCGGAATGTATCAGGCAATGGTAACAACAGTTGGTGGTTTGATTGTGGGTATTTTAGCCTATTTTGCCTACAACTATCTGATCTCAAGAGTAGATTCAGTGGTGCGGAATTTGGAGTCGAAAACACTCGAATTTATGGATTTACTTAACGAACCAACGAAATAGTTTTCATAAAAACAAACAAATTATTATGGGAATTAAAAGAAAATTAAGAGTCGAAAGTGGATTTTCTATGTCGTCAATGACCGATATAATTTTTCTGTTGTTGCTCTTTTTCGTTATCTCTTCTACAATGTCCACTCCAAATGATATAAAAATCAATTTACCACAAAGCAGTGCCGAAAAATCAACAAAGCAAGTTGTAGCAAGAGTTTCAATCAATGAAGAAGGTGAGTTTTATGTGGCTGAAGGGAACGATAAGGCACAATTAGTTACTCCAGAAGCATTGGAGTCGCATATTTTGGATATTGTGTCACAAGACACAACAACGTTTGTGGCTCTTTACGCCGATCAGGAAATTGCATATAAAGAAGTGGTGAAAGTGTTGGATATTGCCAACAAACACAAATTAAAATTAGTAATAGCTACATCTTCTGTTACAAAACAAACGGAAGAAACTAAATAAAATAAGCGATTTGGAAAAATCAAAAATATATGGAATAATTGGTTCGGGATTGTTCTCCGTCATCGTTTTTCTTTTGCTTTGGTTTGTATATATGCCTTTGCTGACTCAACCTAAAGAAGAGGAAGGAATTATGGTCAGTTTCGGGTTTGATGACGATGGGGTAGGTTTTGGAGATGGAATTGAGCAGTTTGAAGATGCAACGCAAGAGTCTGCATTGTCAGAACCGGAGACACAAGATCTCTTAACGCAAGAAACAGAACAATCTTTGCAACTTCCAAAACAAACTACCGAAACTAAAAATAATAAAAAGCAAGAAGATGTTCGTTTACAACAAGAGCGGGAAAGATTGCGAAAAGAAACTCTTGCCGCTGAAAAAAGACAAAAAGAAGCTGCGGCTGCTTTAGCAAAACAACAAAAAGAAGCTAATTCAAAAGCAGAAAATTTATTGAGTGGTGCATTTGGAAGTGGCGGTACCGGAAGTGGCACTACTTCTGGC
>JBDHYS010000330.1:0-2589 GCA_039811505.1 Paludibacteraceae bacterium
CCCGCGTGTGTATGGAGAGAGTTATTTTAACCTGAAATTTGCGCTAGAAGACATGTTTGGAAGGAAAGTGGATTTGCTCGAAACAAAGGCAATCCGAAACGAGATTTTCAAACAGCATATCGACAAGCAGAAAAAAGTGATATATGAACGCGGAAAAGGAAATTGACATTAAGGTTTACTTAAAAGATATGGCGGTTGCCATACAGGAAATCTTTGACTTTTTGCCCTAAGAACGCAACTTTTATGTATTTGAAAAGGACTTGAAAACCCGGAAAGCAGTAGAAAGGAACATGGAAATTATTGGCGAGGCAATGAATAGAGTTCTGAAAAATAATCCTGATATACAGATAGATAATTCCCGAAAAATAGTTGATACAAGAAACAGGATTATTCACCGATACGACAGTGTTTCGGTTGATACGCTCTGGCTGATAATATGTAATTATCTACCAAAATTACAACAGCAGGTAAATGAACTCTTAGAATCATAATCTTTTAGAAACAATTTATATATTTACTAACAATTCTTTAAAACAAAATCATTATGAAAAAATTTAACTTTTTAAAAACAATCGTTCTCGCACTCATTCTTTTTGCGGGAATAGGAAATGCGTGGGCAGAAACGGCTACTTTAACGATAACTCGTAGCAGTTTTCCTGCTGGTGCTTTAGCATACAATGCTACTGATATTTGGACAGCAACAACTTCAAAAGGAGATGTTATTTCAGGAGAAGGGGACTTATATTCAGCTAGTGGTCAGACCACTTTGCAAACAAAGAATTCTGGAGTTTCGACAATGTATCATAATACAACTGCTATTCCGGGTCCTATAACAAAAATTACGTTGACTTTTGCTTCTGGTTCGGAGCGTACTTATACTGCATACATGAATAAAACAACAGTCATCAATTCAACTTCAGAAGGAACATCGAAAGGAACCCTAACACCTAAATCAGGAACTCCTGCATCTTTAACATTAGATAAGGTTGATGATTGGAGGTATTTTTGGTTGAATTTAGCTGGTGGAGCTTCTTACTTAAATTCTATTGTCATTGAATATGAAGTTACTGGCGCATCTTGCACCGCCTCCAATCTTGGATTTGCAAATCCTACTGTAGATAAATCGGTAGTAGATTCTAAATTTACCATTGCTGCCACTTCATTAAATGGAACAACAGACATTGTATATAGCAGTACAAATCCAAGTGTAGCTACTGTAGATGCTGAAACCGACGAAGTTACAATCGTAGGGGCAGGTACAACAAAAATCAAAGCAAACCAAGCGGCAGGAACACACAGCGGTACTGATTATTGCGCTGGCTCTGCTGAATATGATTTAACCGTAGATCCACTTGAAGCTCCCGTAGCAACTGAAGCCACCAATGCTTGGAAAACTCGATTTTTTGCAAATTGGAACGCTGTAACCGGAGCCACAAGCTATGAGTTAAATGTATATACGAAAGAAGGAGGTGCTAATGCAAGCGATTTGTTTATTTCGGAATACGTTGAAGGTTCAAGTAATAATAAATATATTGAAATTTATAACGGTACGGGAGCTGCTGTTGACTTGTCTGATTATAAATTACGAACATTTGCTAATGGGAAGATTACTGCTGATAATGATGTCGCTTTGACAGGCACATTGGCTCACGGTGCGACAAAAGTTTATAAACATTCATCCGCAAATTTAGCACTGCCAAGCGGTGTTACAGCAGATGCTAATGGTGCTTGTAATTTTAATGGTAATGACGCGGTTACACTATATAAAGTATCAACTTCTTCTTATGTTGATATTTTTGGTAGAATAGGCGATGATCCGGGAACAGCTTGGACAGGTGCCGGAGGTTATACAACTGTGGACAAAACTCTTGTTAGAAAATCATCTGTTTTAGGAGGTATAACAACAAGTCCAACGGGTACAGGTGATGAAGCCTTTACTACGCTTACCACAGAATGGGATGTGTATGATACGGATGTTGTAAGCAATTTAGGATCGCATACATTTGCCGGTGGCGAAACCATTACCCCAATTTCCGGTTCACCGTTTACGGTGAGTGGTGGCAGTACCAATACGTATGAAGTTACCGGTTTAACCCAGATGGTACAATATTACTATACTGTAAAAGCAAAAAATGGTAGTTTTGAATCGGCAGCATCCAATGAAGTTTCAGCAATGATAGATATGGGAACCGGTGTAAATAATACGGCTGCTTTATCGGGCATTTCCGTTCAAAACGGTAATCTAAAAGTATCGGCTACAGCAGGCACTTTAATTGAAGTGTACAATATCGCCGGTCAAAAAATCGTGAGCCAAACAGCCAAAGAAGGCGTAAACACCATTGCCATTGCACAACGCGGCGCAATGATTGTGAAAATCGGCACCGAAACCGTAAAAGTGGTCTTCTAATCCAAAACGGAAATTTAGATATAACAAAAAACAACCTAACAAGTTTTCAAAACTTGTTAGGTTGTTTTTTGTTTAGTGATAAGTGTTTAATGTTTAATGTTTAATGTTTAATGTTTAACGTTTAGTGTTTAGTGATAAGTGTTTAGTGATAAGTGTTTAGTGTTTAGTGTTTAGTGATAAGT
>JBDHYS010000331.1:0-2586 GCA_039811505.1 Paludibacteraceae bacterium
GCCGGATATTACCCCCATTGACAATGTGCTTCATTTAATTAAAGAAGAAGTAAAAGATTTATTTTAATGAGAACAAAGAGCTTTAATATATTCCTGCTTATAACAATTACAATCTTAATTTCAAGCTGTAATGCTGATACCACTTGCAGAAAAAGCAGAGATGTGTTGGCAGGAATCCATTTTTATTCCAATACAAAAAATCAAGAAACGGGAATTGTAAAAATTGAAAAACTTTCAGTCGAAAAATTGTCTGTGAATGGTTTAGAGATTGATTCTTTGTTAGTAAAAAATGCAACAGCCAACAGCGTAAAAATTCCTTTCAATCCATTTTCCAATGAATCTGCATTTATCCTGAAATTTGACCAAATAATTGATACCGTTACAGTAAAATATCAAAATTCAAACTATTTGTTGTCTTTTGAATGTGGTTATATTCGTGTTCACACAATTGATACAGTGATTTCAACCCACAATTTTATCGACAGCATCGCAATTATTCACCCAACAGTTAATCCTCAATATATTGAAAACATACAACTACATCATATTATTCGTTAGCTTTTTTCTAATTTCTATCTTTTCGATGCCGCTTTTGGCACAATCGGAGAAAAAAGCACCAACCGACACGATAAAAATTCCTTTTTATCAAGGTATTTTTGTGGAATTAGATGTAGCTCCCTTTGTAGAAAATAGCTTGATAAATAAATATGCAAAAGCATCACAAGCTCATGCAATGCTGAACATAAAAAACAAATATTTTCCTGTTGTAGAGATTGGATATGCAGAAGCATCACAATCAAATAGCAACGGTGCTTTGTTTTCAACCGCAGGTTTGTATCAAAAAATTGGATTAGATTTTCGTTTGCTAAAACCAAAAGTTGAAACAGTGAAAATGTCCAATTTCGTTTTGGGAGGAATACGATTAGGAATGAGTAGTTTCAATTATTCGTTTACTAATGTTGAACTAAAAGATAATTATTGGGGCGGTTCTGAAATAATTAACAAAACAAACATTCACACCACTCAATTTTGGTTTGAACTAACTGCCGGACTACGAATTCCAATCTACAAAAACATATACGTCGGTTGGAACGTTAGAAACAAACATCTTTTTCGCAATCCGAAAGATGGAGAAGAAACACCCTGGTTTATACCGGGATACGGAATAAACGACACTTCTGCATGGGGATTTAGTTATATTGTAGGATATAGATTTTAAGAAAAACAGAAAACAATAATAAAAATTTTAAAATATGAATTCAATTCAAGATTTAAATGTTGCAGCAAACAATATCAGAATTTTATCTGCTGCAATGGTAGAAAAAGCAAAATCCGGTCATCCGGGCGGAGCAATGGGCGGAGCCGACTTTATCAATGTTCTTTATTCTGAATTTTTGGAATACGATCCTCAAAACCCAAATTGGGAAAGTCGCGACAGGTTTTTCCTCGATCCGGGGCACATGTCATCAATGCTTTACTCCACATTGGCATTAACGGGAAAATTTTCAATGGAAGATTTACAACAATTCAGGCAATGGAACAGTATTACACCCGGACATCCAGAAGTGGATGTGGCACGCGGAATTGAAAACACTTCCGGTCCGCTTGGACAAGGACATGCTTATGCTGTGGGAGCTGCTATTGCTGCTAAATTTTTAAAAGAGCGATTCGGAAAAATAATGAATCAAACTATTTATGCTTTTATTTCGGACGGAGGAGTTCAAGAAGAAGTTTCGCAAGGAGCAGGAAGAATAGCAGGGCATTTGGGATTGGATAATTTAATTATGTTTTACGATTCCAATAATGTGCAACTTTCTACCTTTACAAACGCTGTAACAAGCGAAAATGTAGCTATGAAATACAAAGCTTGGGGCTGGAATGTGATCGAAATTGATGGAAACGATGCGGTAATGATACGAAAAGCATTGACAGAAGCAAAAGCCACAAAAGGAGCACCCACATTAATTATCGGGACAACCGTTATGGGAAAAGGTGCTATCACAGAAAATGGCGAATCGTATGAACACAAAGTCGATACGCACGGACAACCGTTGAGTGCAACAGGTGCAAGTTTTGAAAAAACAATTGAAAATTTGGGTGGAGATAGCAAAAATCCATTTGTAATTTTTGAAACGACCAAGGAAATCTATGCACGAAGAGAAAATGAACTTATAGAACTTGTAAAAAATAAAAAAAGAGAAAAAGAGATTTGGGCAAATGAAAATCCGGAATTAGCAACTAAATTAGCTTTTTATTTTTCCGGAAAAAAACTTGAGTTAAATTGGGAATCGATCGAACAAAAAGCAAATCAAGCTACTCGTGCTGCTTCGGCAAATGTACTCACTTTCTTAGCAGAAAATGTGGAGAATATGATTGTTTCAAGTGCTGATTTGAGCAACTCCGATAAAACTGATGGATTTTTGAAAAAGACAAAACAAATCGAAAAAGGAGATTTTTCCGGCAAATTTCTTCAAGCTGGCGTAGCAGAATTAACAATGGCTTGCCTCGCAAACGGAATTGCACTTCACGGTGGCGTTCACGTAGCTTGCGGAACATTCTTTGTTTTTTCGGATTATATGAAACCAG
>JBDHYS010000332.1:0-2579 GCA_039811505.1 Paludibacteraceae bacterium
TTCTCTTCTATAAATAACAAAATCAGAAGAAAAGTGTTGCAACTGTTTAAAAAATAAAAACACCTGAAAGAATTGATTCCCCCAAGTGTTTTTTTACCGTTTTTGTTCAGAACAGTTTTTTAGTTCAAAATGCCGTCAGTTTCCCATATTTTATAATTTACTTCAAATCCTTTTGGAGTGTAAACCACAATTGGTAGGCGGGAATTATATCGTAAAGTGATACTTTCTGCATAAACAAATTTATCGTGCAACGTATCGTCAGGACAAGCCATACGTGTAGAAGCTGCATGACCGTTTGACTTGAAAACATAATAATCGTATCCAAATCCTTCTACGGTTTTGGTCTCAAATTCTCCCATCATTCTGTGTTTGTTGCAATCAACTTTTATTGTTTTTCCTCCAAAGATTTCTACTTTTAGATTGTTTTCATTTTTATCTTTCATTGGAGGCAAAAAAATGACGTGTTGTTCCAATTCTGTGTTGTTTGGATAGGGCTTTAAATTATCTATTGCTTCTTGCGTTGCGTTTTCTTTGTCTGAGCTTTTCGGTTGTAGAAAATCAGAACTTATCCAAACAGCGTATTTTACGTCAAAATTGGAATTGGCATAAATGATGTAAGGAACGTTGCTTCTATAATCATTCAAAATGGATGTTGCTTGCACAAATTTAGAGGTTTTTTTAACATCAGGACAAGCCATTTGAGTGGAAAAAACTTGACCATCCGATTTAAATAAATAATAATTCAGACCGTTTGTGCTGTTGTTTTCTTCCACCAATTCGCCCATCAATCCATGATGATTACAATCCACCAACATTTCTTGTCCAGGAACGATTTCAATTTTTCTATTCATCTCATCTTCAGCTGAAAGTGCGGGCAAAGCGATGATATGTTTTTCAAATCCTTCTTTTGGCGAAAATTCATCCGCCATTTTTTGTAATTCTACCGTCAAATTATTTTTATTTACTGTGTTCTCTTTTGTTGTGCCACAAGATGCCAAAATGCCAATGATGGCAAAAAGCATAAAATTTTTTACTCTCATTTTTTCTGTTTTAATTTTTAGTATCAATGAATTATCAAAATCTGTGCTAAATTTTTATTTTAGTATGTTTTTATATTTGATTTTTTTTAGAAAATAATTGTTTCACACACTTATTCAAAATGTATTATCTTTGTTGAATTATAATAAAGTTTGGAAATTATGGCAGGTTTTACAAAATGGATTACCGGTGGTTTGGGTTTTGTGTTGGGCGGTCCGATTGGTGCGTTGATAGGTTTTTTTGTCGGATCGTTAATTGATGGAGGCTCACAAGCACAATTGCAAGAATCACAATCGACAAGCAACAGAAATAATTCAACAGCAGAAGGGGATTTTAAAATCAGTCTTTTGGTGCTGATTGCAAGTGTGATGAAAGCCGATGGAAGACCAAACAAAGCCGAACTGAATGTTGTAAAACAATTTTTAGTATCCAATTTTGGAGAAGAAGGGGCATTGGAAGCGTTGCAAATGCTCAAAAATTTACTTCAACAAGACATTAACGATGTTGAAGTAGTAATTCAGATAAACAGATATATGAATTATTCTTCTAAACTACAATTAATTCATTTTCTTTTTGAAATTGCGTATGCTGATGGGATTGAACATGTGAATGAAATACACACAATCCAACGTATTGCAACCAATATGCGTATTACACCGCTCGATTTTGAGTCGTTGAGAGCACCGTACAGAAAAACAAAAGATACAAACTGGGCTTATAAAACATTGGAAATTGAACCTGTGGCTACAAATGATGAAATAAAAAAAGCATATCGTGAAATGGCTAAAAAATACCATCCCGATACAGTGGCTAATTTAGGTGAAGATATTAAGAAAAAAGCTACCGAAAAATTCAGAACAATCAATGAAGCTTACGAAGAATTAAAAAAACAACGAGGAATGATATAGGTTTATTTATAACAATCTATCATTAAGCATATTATAAATTTATTCCACGTAAAATATCATTTTATTGAAAAATAAAGTATCTTTGCTATTCTTATTCTTTATTTGGAAACAAATAAAAGATTAAGGTTAAAAGCTGCTTAATTGATTGCTTTTACAACCATAAGTAATTAAATTTCTAACAGATGAAAAAGGCTACTTACGATGTTACGTTTTCTCCATTTCGGAGCTTCACACGGCAAGAGTGGAGTAAACTTGAAGAACATCCGATGTTTCCTGTGTCCGATATAGATTTGACCAAACTCAAAGCACTCAACGAACCTTTGACGATGCTCGAATTGGAGGAAATTTATATGCCAATGGTGCGGTTTTTGGAAATTCACATTTCGCATTATCGGAACTTGCACTATGAATTAGATGAGTTTTTTCAAAAAAACAGCACAACAATTCCTTACATAATTGGTATCGCAGGAAGCGTTGCAGTGGGTAAAAGCACCACTTCGCGGGTTTTGCAAAAGTTGCTTTCGATGACGCCACAGCAACCAAAAGTGGAACTTGTAACCACTGACGGTTTTTTGTATCCCAATGCCGTGCTCGAAGCGCGCGGGCTGATGAAACGCAAAGGCTTTCCCGAAA
>JBDHYS010000333.1:0-2563 GCA_039811505.1 Paludibacteraceae bacterium
TTTTTGTCAGTAACAGGATTAATACTTTATTTTTCTCAGATTAGCATTAGAAAAAGGAAAAACGAACCAAAAAAGAGAAAGAAAACCAAGAAAAGATACAATTGGAATCTTAAATGGCACAATAAAATTGGTTGGACAACAACTATTTTCCTGCTTATCACCACTGCAACGGGCATATTTCTTCGCCCTCCTTTTCTCATTGCAATTGCAGAAGCAAAAGTTGGAAAATTGCCTTATACTGTGTTAGATACTCCCAATCCATGGTATGATTTGCTCCGAAGAATTATGTATGTTCCTTCCGAAAAAATGTTTATGCTCTCCACTTTTGAGGGCTTTTATTATTCCAAAGATAATTTTGCAACGATAGAAAAGTTTGAAAAACAACCACCCGGAAGTGTTATGGGCGTTACGGTTTTAAAACAACTTGATGACAAAAATTTCTTGATTGGCTCTTTTGATGGGCTTTTTGAGTGGAATTTACAAACCGGAATTGCATTTGATATTATAAAAAATGAAGAATATATTGCACCTGTCAAAATTGGACCACCTGGAGATTTCAAAATAAGTGGATACGGTTTTGATAGAAAAAATCAAAAAATAGCATTCGATTACACTTTTGGAGTGTTGCAAATTGGAGAAAATGAGATTGATTTTCCGGAAATGTCGCAAGAAATTTTGGATAAAACACCAATGTCATTATGGGGTGCAGCTTTGGAGGTTCACACCGGACGATATTTCAAACCAATAACAGGAAAATTCTATATTTTAATCGTTCCATTAGTAGGTATCTTTGGTGTTTTTATAATAATTGCAGGTTTTGTGATTTGGTTTAAGTATTATAGAAATAAGGAGAGTAAAAAGAAAAAACGCAATTTGAAAATGTCAAACTAAAACGACATAAATTCCTTTTTCTCGCATTGCTTGCACTACGCTTAAAGGTGCATTTATGTCGGTTATGATTTCATCAACCATAGAGATCTCGCATATTTTGCCAAATCCTCTTTTCCCGAATTTTGTTGAGTCGGTCAGTACAATCACTTTTTGTGCCGATCGAATCATTTGTTGATTCAAAAGTGCTTCGCCTAAGTTGCTTGTCGTTAATCCGTGTTCTAAATCAATACCATCTACACCAATAAAAAGCTTATTGCACATAATATCACTCAATAAATTTTCTGCATACGCACCAATTGCTGATGCAGAACTTTTACGCACCGCACCGCCTAATTGAATGATATCTATATTGTTAACATAACACAAAGTTGTTGTAACTTTTACAGAAGGAGTAATAACCGTTAATGATTTGCTGTCGGTTATTTTTTTTGCAAACGACAATACAGTTGTGCCGGATGCAATAATAATTCTATCATTATTATTTAAAAGTGTGATGGCATATTCTGCAATTCTCTTTTTCTCCTCTGTTTGTATTTTTTCTTTTTCATCAATGTGCCTGTCGCCAATAAGTGAAGTGAGAGCACTTGCACCACCATGGTTTCTGTGAAGAAGCTTTCGATTTTCTAATTCTTTCAAATCTTTTCGAATTGTTACTTCCGAAACTTCTAATTGATTGCTCAAATCTTGCACCCTAACGTATCCTTCTTCATTTAGCTGTTTTAGAATGAATTTGTGTCTTTTGGCTATGTTTCTCATATTCTTTTTTTATTTGCTTCTACAAAAATAATTCTTTTATATTAAACTCACAACTTTTTAATATGTAAGTTATCGAAATGTTAAAATTTCGATTTGCTTGTTTTTTTCTTTCGTTTTTGTTTTGTTTTATTCAAAATTTATTTATATTTGCAGTCTGAAGGTTTATGAAATAAAAAAAACATACAATCACACATGAAAAGATCAGTAATTATTGAAAACTTAAAAAGTGATCCAACTGTACAATGGGATTTTATTGTTATTGGGGGAGGAGCTACAGGGCTGGGAATTGCTGTTGATGCAGCATCTCGGGGATACAAAACAGTTTTATTGGAGCAATCGGATTTTTCTAAAGCAACACCAAGCAGAAGTACAAAATTGGTTCACGGAGGAGTTCGTTATTTACAAAAGGGAGATGTAGCACTTGTTAGAGAAGCTTTGAGAGAGAGAGGCTATCTTCGAAAAAATGCTCCACATCTTGTGAAAAACCAACGTTTTATTATTGGAAATTATCAGTGGTGGGAGAAACCATTTTACACAATTGGATTGGTAGTTTACGATTTTCTTGCCGGTAGATTGGGTTTAGGACGCTCGCTTCCGATGAGTAAAAAAAGTGTAGTAAAATCAGTTCCTCAAATCGAACAAAAAGGATTAAAAGGTGGTGTAGTTTATCATGATGGTCAGTTTGATGATTCAAGGTTAGCAATTAATCTTATGCAAACTGCAGTTGAACAAGGAGCAGAAGTTTTGAATTATGCTGCTGTTACAGGATTATTGAAAAATGACAACGGACAAGTAATTGGAGTAAAAGTAAAAGATACAATTTCGAATGATGAGTTTCAATTATACGGAACGTGCATAATAAATGCAACAGGTATTTTTGTGGATGAAATTATTAAGATGGATGATAAACACAGTG
>JBDHYS010000334.1:0-2554 GCA_039811505.1 Paludibacteraceae bacterium
TCTGATTGGAAATTGAATGAAGACACGGAAGTGGGAATTTTTGAGGACGGAATTCCTAAAATGGGTGAAATGGAAAAACTTAAACCCATAATTTCGCCCACAATCGGAATTTTTACCAATTTGGGCGATGCGCATCAAGAAGGATTTAGCGGATTGAAACAAAAAGCAGCAGAAAAAATGAAACTTTTCAAAAATGCAGAAGTTTTGATTTATAATTCTGATAATAAATTGCTTACAATTGCCTCAAAACAAGCACAACTGAAAGCAACACATTTCACTTGGGGAAAAAACAGCGATGCCGCATTGCAAATTATTGAGATAACAAAAAACACATTTTCAAAAATTAGATTTCAATATAAAAAAGCTGAATTTAATGTTAAATTGCCTTTTATTGACGATGCTTCCATCGAAAATGCGATTCAATGTGTCTGTTTATTATTGCATTTAAACTATTCAGTAGAAGAAATTTCGAACCGATTGGAAAAATTGGAACCAATTTCGATGCGTTTGGAGGTGAAAGAAGGGACAAACGGTCTAATAATTATCAACGACACGTACAATTCCGATTTGAATTCACTCCGAATTGCACTCGATTTTCAGAATCAAAAAGCAACTGCAAATCCGCACCCGAAAACACTTATTTTATCGGACATTTTTCAGAGTGGATTTTCTTCAAAAGAGCTTTACAACGAGATTGCAGCACTTATTCATACCTCCAATATAAAAAAATTGATTGGCGTAGGAAAAGAATTGGTTCAATGGCAAAAAATATTCAATGTAGATGAAAAATATTTCTTCAATTCTACGAATGAATTGCTCGGTTCGACACTTTTGAAACAGCTGAAAAACGAAATAATTCTTTTAAAAGGATCGCGTGATTTCCATTTCGAATCTATTTTATCCCGCCTCGAATTGCAAGTTCACGAAACAATTCTTGATGTAAGTCTGAACGCTTTTATCCATAATTTCAACTATTTCCGTTCGCATTTGAAAAAAGAGACCAAAACAATGTGTATGGTAAAAGCTTTTGGGTATGGAAGCGGTTCAATCGAAATTGCACGAACTTTACAAAATAACGGTTGCGATTATTTGGCTGTTGCAGTTGCCGATGAAGGAGCAGAATTACGAAACGAAGGAATTCGGCTTCCAATCGTGGTGATGAATCCTGAAAAAGGAGCTTTTGACACTATTTTTCAGAGCCGATTGGAGCCGGAAATTTACAGTTTTGGATTGCTGAATGATTTTATAAAAACAGTGGAAAAATGGGGCGTTACAGATTATCCTATCCACATAAAAATTGATAGTGGAATGCACCGGCTTGGTTTTAATCCTAATGAAATGGTGCAATTAATCGAAATTTTGAAAGGACAAAATCAGGTTAAAATCCGTTCTGTTTTTAGTCATTTAGTTGGTTCGGACAACATTGAATTTGACGATTTTACACACCGACAAGTTGAAACTTTTGTTGCTTGTGCAGATCAAATTTCAGCTCATTTTTCACATCCGATTCTTCGTCATATTCTTAATTCCGCAGGAATTGAACGATTTCCAGCGTATCAATTTGATATGGTTCGGCTTGGAATTGGACTTTTCAGTATTAGTTCCATTCAAGGAGTGCACTTAGAACCGGTTTGTACACTTTCAACAGTAATTTTGCAAATTAGAGATGTAAAAGCAGGTGAAACTGTAGGTTACGGACGAAAAGGAAAATTGCATCGAGACAGTAAAATTGGTGTGATTCCGATTGGATATGCCGATGGATTTAACAGGAAATTAGGAAATGGAAACGGTGAAGTTTGGGTAAATGGGGCAAAAGTAAAAACAGTTGGAAATATATGTATGGATTTAAGTATGATCGATTTAACTGACGTTTTTGCATCGGAAGGGGATAAAGTAGAAATTTTCGGAAAAAACATCTTAATTGAAGAACAAGCCGAGAAATTAGAAACGATTCCGTACGAAATTTTAGCAAGTGTTTCAAAACGGGTAAAAAGAGTTTATTTTGTCGATTAAATTAGTAAGAATTTTATGATTTTAGTCTATCTTCATTCCGTTTCTTCTCCAATTGATTCTTTGCTGATAAGTGCTTCAAAACTTGCCGCCGGATTGAAAAAAGAGTTGGGCGTTTTATTAAGAAGCAACGGAAAAGAGGATGAAATTTACATAAAATCTGAATTTGAAAGATTAAATTTACATATCTCAAAATTGGAGATTCTTTCCGATGAAAAAATTGATTTTTCAATTATTTGTGAAAAATTAGAAGCATCGTTTTTGTTGGTTCAATGGGATTTGAGTAAGAAAAATTTGAAAAAAGGGTTGAGAAGTTGTAGAAACTTACGCATTCCGTATCTGTTTTTTAAACAAGATTTTTCGCCTTTATCATTTCATAAAATTTTGCTTACAGTAAGTTTTCTTCCGGAAGATTTTGAAAAAGGACAATTTGGATCCGCTTTCGGACGATTTTTAAATTCGCATATTACGCTTTTTGTTGCCAACGATTATGGATTGAGAGCAAAAGAAACAGCCAACAAAATGAAACAATTGTTTGATAAGT
>JBDHYS010000335.1:0-2551 GCA_039811505.1 Paludibacteraceae bacterium
TACATATAAATATTGCACAAACTTTGTTTGCTGCCATAATAATTGTTGTTACAAAACGACCGTTAAACATAACCGACAAGCTACTTTCTGCTTGGTTGTTTTTGGTTATGTGTTCTTTTGTAATGAAACTAATCAATATCGATTTTCAAGACCAGTTTGAATTCGATTTAATTGGACGTGGAGCTATAATTACATTGTCGTTTCCATCATTTTTATACCTGTATATAAAGTATTTGATATCCGGGGTTAACAAATTCAAACCATTCGATTTGGTTCATTTTTTACCTTTTATGTTTATCAGTTTTTATGTTTTGTTCTTATCCTATTACAATCCTAAATTTTCGAATTTATTATACTCAAATGGCGATATAGGATTGTTACTCATAGTGTTTGGTGTTATTTCGATAGCAATTTTCACCTTATACGGTTACTATACCATTCATCTTTTGAATAAATATCGTAAAACGGTCGATAATTTATATTCTTTCCATAATACTAATGTAAGTTTAAAATGGGTATGGACTTTAGTGCTGATTTTTTACTCATACTATTTTTTAGCTATAATAATAAATGGTCTCAATAAAGCTTTTGAAATTGATTTCAGGATGTCGAATATCCTAATACCTGTTTATACGTTTTTTATTTACACAATAAGTTTTCGGGGTTATGTTCAGCCCAAACTTTTAGCTCAAAAAGAAGAAACGGAAGATAATAAGCCAACTGAATCGTATCAAAAGTCGGGATTGAAAAAAAGCGATGCCGATAAATATGCCAAAATGATAACAAAGTTGATGCAAGAAGAAAAATTGTGGCTAAATCCCGAAGTAAATTTAAAAGAAATATCGCAACACACAGGCATACAGCAACATTATATTACCCAGATTTTAAATGAACAATTGAATAAAAACCTTTATACATTCGTGAATGAGTTTCGTGCCAACGAAGTAATCCGTTTGTTTAAAGAAGAAAAATATAAAAATTGGAGTATTATAGCCATTGCATTTGAGGCAGGATTCAATTCCAAGTCATCATTCAACACTTTTTTCAAAAAATTTACAGGAAAAACACCTTCCGAATATCGAAAAGAGCTAGCTTCCGGATAGTCTTCGTAAAAAAATGCAATTCAACTATCACAACTTATGTATCAGTATATCTGTATTTTATATGTCGCTGCTTTAAAGGTCGAACTTGTAAATAGTACGTCCTTTGTAGTTAGGTCGTAGTTACTATTGTATTGCAGTTTCTTTGCTCTCAGTAAATTTTAAAAAGTGAGAAGCATGAAGAAATTGTTTTTAATATTGATTAATGGGCTACTCTTTACAGGTGTTCTTTATTCACAAGTAGATGATGTTCATAAAGAACTGCTCCGGATGGCCCTTGAAAATAATTACGAAATCCAAAAAGCAGAATTAGATATTGCTAACAGTGAACAGCAAGTTAAACAAGTTCAGTCCTATACACTTCCTCAATTATCAGGAGCAATTGAAGCAAAGCATTATATTGAATTGCCCACTGTGATTCTTCCGGGAGAAATGCTTGGTGCTCCCAGTGATATTGAAACACACATGGGAAGACCCAACAATGGCGATGTCGGTATTAGCGCATCATATTTAATACCAAATATTTCATTGCTTACCGATTTAAAAACAGCAAAAGAGTCAACGGAATTATACAAACTTTTAAAAATTAAAACTGAAGAAGATGTAATCTATCAGGTGAGCTACTCATATTATTATTATTTAGCAAGTTTGGAGAGCTTAAAAATTATAAAAGAAAATATTGAGATATTAAAAGAAAATAAAAGAATTGCTGCGAATCTGGTAAATAACGATATGGCTTTGCCAACCGACACAAACCGAATTGTTGTAAAAATTAATGATTTGGAGAAACAAGTTAACCTAATAGAAGCATCGTTATTTGAGCAGAAAAACAGGATAAGATTACTAATAGGCAATGAAGACTATCCATTTCCTGAGCCCAATTTAGATATTGAATTCAATCAAAACAATCAGAAAATTGGATTGATAGATTCTGTAAAAAGTACCGATATTCAAATTCTTGAAAAGCAACTTGAAATACAAAATCTTCAGATAAAAAAATCAAAAGCAGCTTACCGCCCAACTACATTGCTTTATGCTTCGTATGCCTATAATGTTCAACAGAACGATTTTGCCGATGTGTTCAAAGTTAACGATTGGAATAACATTTCACTTGTTGGTATTAAAATGACAATACCCATTTTTACGGGTGGCAGAAACAAAGCAAAAGTGCAACAATCAAAACTTGACACACAAATTGCAGAAGAGAACATTAAACAAGCCACACAAAATTTCAATCAAAAACAACAACAAACACTAAACCAGTATTATACAGTAAAAGAGAACTGTAAAATTCAGCTTGACAACATTCAGCAAACCAATGATATTTACAAAGTTTCACTGCTTAAATACGAAGAAGGATTACTACCTCTAACCGAATTATTAATCTCAACTTCTGACCTAAGCAATGCGAAATTAAGCTATACAAAAAGTTTATTAGAACTCTTTATGGC
>JBDHYS010000336.1:0-2546 GCA_039811505.1 Paludibacteraceae bacterium
ATCTTCGGAATAACTTTATAAACTTTAATCTTTATGAACTTTTTATCTTTATAAACTTTTAACTTTCTTTCATCAACAAATAGTTTTGCATAAACAGCACCGACCGCTCGTTAATTGTAATAAAATGTGTATTTTTGTCAATCATAATTTGGTTTAAAAAAACTCATTATAAACAAATCTAAATACTTTTGAAATTAGTATGAATCCTATTTATTTGATTTTAATTTTTGTCATATCCACCTTTTTAGGTTATGTGATTATTAAGAATGTGCCCAGTTTGCTTCATACGCCGCTAATGTCGGGAATGAATGCCTTGTCTGGAATTACGCTTCTCGGAACGA
This sequence comes from Paludibacteraceae bacterium, assembly GCA_039811505.1. Taxonomy (GTDB): domain Bacteria; phylum Bacteroidota; class Bacteroidia; order Bacteroidales; family Paludibacteraceae; genus UPXZ01. The sequence continues at coordinate 342 of JBDHYS010000336.1, forward strand.
TTGTAGCCGTTGGATTGTCGGTCATTGCAAAAGATGGCAATAGTGTATTGCTCGGACAAATTATTGGAGGTCTTGCAATTGTGGCAGCCACAATTAATGTGGTGGGAGGTTTTGGAGTAACCCACAGAATGTTGAGAATGTTTCATAAAAGCAAAAAAGAGGGAGGACAAAAATAATGGGAACAACACTTTATATCATAATTTGCATCGCACTTTCTGTTTTAATTCTGCTTGGAATTTCGATGATGAGCAAAGTTAAAACTGCCAAAATCGGAAATTTATTAAGTGCAGCATCGCTTTTAATGGGCGTAATTATTACGTTGTGGTACAATGAAATAATTTCGATTCTGTCAATTTATGTTTACATTTTAATCGGTTTAATTGTGGGTGGATTTTTGGCACAACGTGTCAAAATGATTCAAATGCCGCAAATGGTTGCATTGCTTAATGGTTTGGGAGGTTTTGCATCGGCGTTGGTGGGCGTTCTTTCTTTGTTGGGAATTGGACAAACGGAAAGTAAATTTCCTACTTTTACCAATTTTACTGCCACATTAGCCATAATTATCGGTTTGATTACGTTGTTTGGAAGTTTGGTTGCAGCAGGAAAACTTCATAAAATTTTACCTCAAAAACCGGTTGTTTGGAAAAAACACTCCCTTATTTTAAATACAGGGATTTTAATTTTATTTTTAACGTTGCTTTTCACCCTTTTTATTGAACAATTTGGAGACAGAGAATTGTCTATTGCATTGATATTGTTGATTGGAATTGGTATCAGTTCACTTTTTGGCTACGCATTTGCAATTCGTGTGGGAGGTGCCGATATGCCGATCACAATTTCGTTGCTAAACTCGTTAAGTGGAGTGGCAGGTGCAATTGCAGGTATGGCAATTGGCGATATTTTATTGGTTTCAGTCGGTGGAATTGTGGGTGCTTCGGGATTGTTTTTAACTCAAATTATGTGTCAATCGATGAATAGAAAATTGATGGATATTTTGGCAGGAAAAACATCTGTTTCTACATCGACACAAAATACATCCAAATTTGAAAATGAGGAAACAGAACAAAAAGAAACAGAAAAATTGAACGTTGAAGAAAAAAATGAAGAGAAAACTACCAAAACGGCTGCCGATTATGCAACGATACTTAAAACGGCAAAAAGTGTTATCATTGTGCCGGGTTACGGAATGGCGTTGGCACAAGCTCAACATTTGGTGCGTCAACTTGCCGATAAATTAGAAAATAACGGTGCCGAAGTAAAATACGCCATTCATCCGGTTGCAGGAAGAATGCCGGGGCACATGAATGTACTGTTGGCAGAAGCCGATGTGCCGTATGAAAAACTGTATGAAATGGATACGATAAACGATGATTTTTCCACTACCGATGTAACGATTGTTGTGGGAGCAAATGATGTGTTAAATCCATCGGCACGCGATGCTGTAGATACACCAATTTATGGAATGCCGGTGTTAAACGTGGATAAATGCAACGAAATCTTTATCTGTAATTTTGATTTAACTCCGGGTTATTCCGGCGTTGAAAATCCACTTTACAAGCGGAACGATGGCGTTCATCTTTTCTTGGGTGATGCAAAAGAATCGTTGGAAAAATTAATCTCCTTTTTTTATTAAAATATTATAACACAAAAAAGAGAAATAGAAATAGTATCGCCTAAAATAGAGCAATAGAACAATAAAAAGAGCTGAAAATAGTTTTATTTATACATCTAAAAATGGATTGGGGTGTATTGTATGCAAAAAACACGTTTTATTTTTATACTGTTTCTTTCTTCTCTCTTGTTTTTAAGTTGCGGAGGAGTTAAAAAGAACCTTCGGAAAGCAAACCAACAATATGAGTTGGGGAATTATTTTGCTGCGGGAGAATTATTTAAAAAAAGTTACTCCCGTTTGCCCTATAAAGACAAAGAATTAAGGGCTCAAACAGCTTTTAATCAAGGAGAATGTTTTCAAAAAACAAACAATTCACGTGCAGAACAAGCGTATTTAAATGCTATTCGGAATAAATTTTCCGATTCGATTGTTTTTCTCCGTTTGGCACAAGTGCAACAAAAAAACGGAAACTATAAAGAGGCTGAAAAAAATTATTCCACCTACCTTTCAGCCTTTCTAAAAGATTCAATTGCAATAAACGGATTGAAAGGGATTCATTTTGCCGACAGTGTGAAAAAAAATCCGACACGCTA
>JBDHYS010000337.1:0-2544 GCA_039811505.1 Paludibacteraceae bacterium
TTTATTACGACACATGTTCGTGTGGAAGAACACTCGTTCGGATGAAAAAAATCACCGGACGAAGCGACGATATGTTGATTATTCGCGGTGTAAATCTTTTTCCATCTCAAATTGAACACGTTTTACTTGAAATTGGAGAAACTTCTGCACATTATATGCTTTATATTGACAGAGATAACAATCTGGACACACTCGAATTGCAAGTAGAATTAGATGAAACAAAACTGACCGACACCATTAAAGATTTGCAAAATCTGACGAAAAAAATTCAACATTCTCTCAACAGTGCCATCGGATTAAATGTAAAAGTAACTCTTGTTGAGCCAAAAACAATCGCTCGTAGTGAAGGAAAAGCTGTTCGAGTGATTGACAGGAGGAAATAATAGAAATGGTGTTAAGGATATTTTAGAATAATCTGTTTTACACCATTTTTATGTAGATTGAATGCGAATTTAAGGGACAAAAACTTCTAAAATTTTTGCAATATTTTTCGGTTTTAACACGAGATTTTGCATAGATGCCGGAATTAAAACGGTTTCACCTTTTGATACCAAAACATTATCGAAATCTCCCATTATTTCAAATTCTCCTTCGATGCACATAAACACTCGAAACGAATCATCTTTTTGGTGATTGGAAATTGTGATTTCATTATCAAATTCCAAGATATTGGTTGTGAAATAATCACATTCTACCAATTGAACAGCTCTGTTTCTTTCAATTTCATACGAAATTTTCGGTTGCTTTGTAGCTGAAAAATCAATTACATCTAAAGCTTGTTCAAGATGCAAATCGCGTTTGTTTCCTTCATCATCAGTGCGGTTGTAATCGTAAATTCGGTAAGTCAAATCGCTCGATTCTTGAATTTCTGCCACAATAATTCCCTTTCCGATGGCATGTATCATTCCTGAAGGAAGAAAAAAAACATCGCCAGCTTTTACGGGTACTTTTTGCAAAAGAGACTCTACAGCACCATCTTCAACTGCCTTTTGATACTCATCAATGGTAGTGTCATTGTTAAAGCCAATAATCAAAGCAGCGTCAGGTTCTGCATCCAAAACTACCCACATTTCAGTTTTTCCAAGTGAATTGTGCCTTCTATAAGCCACTTCGTCATTCGGATGAACCTGAATAGAAAGATCATCGTTTGCATGAATAAGTTTAAATAAAAGAGGAAAAAAATCTCCAAAGCGCTTATATATTTTTTTTCCAACCAATTTATCTTTCTCTATTTCCAACACTTCTTGCAACGATTTTCCTTTCAAATATCCATTGGAAATAATAGAAAAATCATGGTCAAAACAGGAAATCTCCCAGCTTTCACCGATGTTGGGTAAATTGTCATTCTTTTTCTTATAAAGTGACTCTAACTTACTTCCACCCCATATTTTTTCTTTCAGAATTGGATTAAATTTTATTGGATACATTCTATCGAGCTTTCAAAAATCTAAAAACTTAAATTGATATTTACTTTCACTATAAAAAACAAAAAAATTATTCGAATTTAATCCGTTTTTTTATTAAACTTACAAAAATATCAAATTATTTATTGAAAACACCCATAAAACCATAAAAATAAGATTTTGTAGTGAAAAAGTACTCTTTTAAGAATATTTATTAGAGAAAAAAGAAAATTCTATTTTTTCAATTATTTATAGTATCGTTGTACTTGTATTTATATTGATTCTATGGATTGCTAACCATACAAATCAATTAAGATGGGCTTATGTCATCGTTTTTGTTCCATCTGCTATTCTGAACTTAATAAATGGTTTTGATTTTGAATCGCTTTTCGGAAAAGCATTTGTTGAGATTGAAGAAGATTTAATTTCTCTCAAACTTGGAATTAGGGAGAAAGAACAAACCGTTTTTTGGAAGGATATAAAAACCGTTGAACACAAATTGAACAAACTTCAAATCCACACTATCGACAATAAAATTCAAATTATTGATTTATCCAAATCAAATTTTAAGTTAAAAAACGAGATTAGAGAAGTAATTAATTCGCTCTCAAATGAAAAAAAAATAAAAATTATCGATTTACAATAAAAAATCAAAGGTATTTTCTGTTCCAAACAAGGAAGAGTATTTTGTTTGTATATTTTTCATACTTCTGTTTCAAAAACTCTTTCAAGTTCAAATATCACACCCCTTTGTAATTATTACCAATGTGCATATCATTCAGCGTAACAATGTATTTCGCATAATTATCCGGAACGAGTAACAAACAGTCAAGTTCAAGTTTTTGTGTTTTTTAGCCATAACAATAAGTTGAAATTTTGTTGGTTGTTTGTTAATGCTACTGAATGATACAATCTGAGAAGGGAATATGAAATTTAATTCAAAATCTATAATTTAATTCAAACAAGAAAACAGAATACTACGATTTCGTGTTATCAATCAAAAACAAAAATTATTTATAAATTTGTAGCTTATTTAAATGATTAATTTGAAAGGAAATATTTGTGTCAAAAAAAGAAAACATATATATAAAAGGTGCACGAGTTCATAATTTGAAAAACATTGACGTGGAAATTCCCCGCA
>JBDHYS010000338.1:0-2526 GCA_039811505.1 Paludibacteraceae bacterium
TAAAGAAATGCAGGGCAGAGAACATAAAGAAATAAAAGTAACACGTCCTATGCGCGATGGAGTAATTGCAGATTTTTATGCGGCAGAATTGATGTTGCGTGGATTGATAAAAATGATTCCACAGCGAAATCGTCTTTTTGCTCCAACGTTGAAAATGGTCGTTTGTATTCCATCGGGAAGCACAGAAGTAGAAATCAGAGCCGTTCGCGATTCATCGGAACATGCTGGCGGACGTGAAATCTATATGATTTATGAACCGATGGCTGCTGCAATCGGAATTGGAATTGACGTAGAAGCACCAAAAGGATGTATGATTGTGGATATAGGCGGTGGAACAACGGAAATAGCAGTAATTTCATTAGGTGGAATTGTCTCCAATAAATCAATCCGCATTGCAGGAGATGATTTAACGACAGATATTATGGAATATATGGGGCGAATGCACAACATTAAAGTTGGAGAACGAACGGCAGAGATGATTAAAATAAATGTGGGTGCTGCTTTGCCGGAATTGGAAGATGCACCGGAAGATTTTATTGTACACGGACCTAACAGAATGACTGCTTTACCAATGGAAGTGCCTGTTTCTTATCAAGAAATAGCCCATTGTTTAGAAAAATCTGTTTCAAAAATTGAAACTGCAATTTTAAGTGCATTAGAACAAACTCCACCCGAACTTTATGCCGATATTGTGAAAGAGGGAATCTATTTGGCAGGTGGAGGAGCTTTGTTAAGAGGATTGAACAAACGATTGTCAGATAAAATAAACATAACATTTCATGTGGCTGAAGATCCGTTACATTCTGTTGCTAAAGGAACAGCCATAGCACTTAAAAATGTAGATAAATATCCATTTTTAATTCGCTAAAATTTAAGTTTTAGAAATAGAATGAATGAAGAAATACACGATTTGCATTTTTGTTTATCGTGTGTTTTATTTAAAAATGTTATTCATTGAAAAATCTTATCCATTTTTTGATAAAATACAGCGTTGTTTTTCTATTTATTATTTTAGAAATATTTTCGCTTATCTTGATTTCTCATAACAAGGGATATCAAAGTAGCGTATTGTTATCTTCTACTAACAGTGTTACAGGTTGGATGTATGAAAAAAGTAGCAACTTTTATGAGTTTTTCAAACTGAAAAAAATCAACGAAAACCTTTCCACTGAAAATGTTGCATTAAAAAATCGGATAACATTTCTTGAAAATCAGATAAATGCTGTTACCGATGGTGACGAAAATTACGATTGGAAAAAAATTAAAATTTCGCCTGAAAGGGAATGTGAATATATCTCGGCAAAAGTGATAAAAAATACGACTCACATGATTAATAATTTTATTACGCTCAACAAAGGTAAAGACGATGGGATAAAGCCCGATATGGGTGTAATAAATGAGACCGGAGTAGTTGGAATTGTGCAGTCAGTTTCATCAAAATTTGCAAAAGTAATACCAATTTTAAATCCACAAACAGTTATCAACGCAAAATTTAAATCCAATAATTATTACGGACCGGTAGTGTGGGACGGGAAAGATTATCGCTACGCAAAAATGGAAGATATTGCTCGTCACGTTACTTTCAGCTTGGGCGATACGTTGATAACAAGTGGTTTGGTCAAAACTTTTCCAGAAGGGATTTTAATTGGAACTATCGATAATTATGAAATAAAAGAGAGTGATGCGTACTATAATATCCACGTAAAACTTGCTGTAGATTTTAGAATGCTAACGCATGTTCAAGTGATCAATTATAAAAATTACGAGGAACAGGATAAATTGGAAAAAGATCAATTAAAATCCAATGAGCACAAATAATTAAATTTTTTAATTGGAAAATGTATTTAGTTTTACAAAATATACTTCGTTTTTTCATTTTGATATTAGTTCAAATTTTCTTTTTGGATAATATTCAATTTATCGGTTACATTTCGCCGATGATTTATATTTTGTTTATTTTTTCATTGCCTGCAAGATTAAATAAAAATTATGTATTGATTCTCGCATTTATCATCGGAATTACGGTTGATACGTTTAATAATACGATGGGAATTCACGCATTTTCGTCTGTTTTAATTGGATTTTTGCGTGCTGCTGCAATTCGTGCATTCGTTTCGTTGGATGAAGGTGAAAACCCTACTCCTTCTTTTCGAACATTTGGCGTTAATAATTACGTAAAATACATTATTTCATTAGTTTTCATACATCACACTTCGCTGTTTTTATTGGAATCTTTCTCTTTTGTTGGTTTATCATCATTGATTCTAAAAATTTTGCTCAGTTCGTTGATTTCTATTCTGCTTATTTTTGGTATTCAATCTTTAAAATTTAAAAAATAGAGAAATGATAAACGATAAGCTTCAAAATAGAGGTACCGTTATCATAAATGTTATCGTAATGATAGTACTTATTTACATTTTAAGACTTTTTACAATACAAATATCGGACGATAAGTATAAAAAAGGAGCCGAAAGCAACGCATTTTTAAATAAAACTATTTTCCCGCCTCGAGGTTTGCTCTACGAT
>JBDHYS010000339.1:0-2523 GCA_039811505.1 Paludibacteraceae bacterium
CGAAGACGTGAAACTTGTTGTTCACGCACTGCAGTATTGTCCACTTCCAAAATATCTATCGGATCTTCTTTTTCCAAACGATAGCGATTTACGCCTACAATGGTTTGAGTTCCGGAATCAATTCTTGCTTGTGCACGTGCTGCTGCTTCTTCAATACGCATTTTTGGAATACCGGTTTCAATTGCCGCCGCCATTCCTCCAAGTTTTTCAATCTCTTCAATATGAGCCCATGCTTTTTCGGCGATTTCTTCTGTCAATTTTTCCACATAATACGAACCAGCCCAAGGATCAACTTGACGAGTAATGTTGGTTTCTTCTTGAATATAAATTTGCGTATTTCGAGCAATACGAGCCGAAAAGTCGGTTGGAAGTGCGATTGCTTCATCTAATGCGTTGGTATGCAAAGATTGCGTATGACCCAAAGCAGCAGCCATTGCTTCAATTGCAGTTCGTCCTACGTTATTAAATGGATCTTGCTCCGTAAGCGACCACCCCGAAGTTTGTGAGTGTGTGCGAAGTGCCAATGATTTTGGATTTTTAGGATTAAATTGTTTCACAATTTTCGCCCAAAGCAAACGAGCCGCACGCATTTTGGCAATTTCCATAAAATGATTCATTCCAATTGCCCAGAAAAAAGACAAGCGAGGAGCAAATGAATCAATATCCATACCTGCATTTACGCCGGCTCTCAAATATTCCAATCCATCAGCCAATGTATAAGCCAATTCAATATCGGCGGTTGCACCTGCTTCTTGCATGTGATATCCCGAAATGGAGATAGAATTGAATTTCGGCATATTTTTAGAAGTATATTCAAAAATATCAGCAATGATTTTCATTGAAAATTTTGGTGGATAAATGTACGTATTTCGCACCATAAATTCTTTTAAAATATCATTTTGAATCGTTCCTGCCATTTCTTCTAAACTTGCACCTTGTTCCATTCCGGCTACAATGTAAAATGCTAAAACGGGTAAAACTGCACCGTTCATCGTCATCGAAACAGACATTTTGTTCAATGGAATCCCATCAAAAAGTACTTTCATATCTTCAACCGAACAGATAGAAACTCCGGCTTTTCCCACATCTCCCACCACTCTTTCGTGATCGGCATCGTAACCGCGGTGCGTTGCCAAGTCAAAAGCAACCGAAAGTCCTTTTTGTCCTGCGGCTAAATTTCGTCTGTAAAAAGCATTACTCTCTTCAGCTGTCGAAAAACCTGCATATTGACGAATAGTCCAAGGACGCATCACGTACATTGTGCTGTACGGACCACGCAAAAACGGTGCAACTCCGGCAGCATAATTAAGATGCTCCATACTTTGTAAATCTTCTTTTGTGTAAGCAGGTTTTACGTCTATTTGTTCCGGTGTTGTCCAGCTCCCGTTTATTTCAGGAGCAACTTCACTCGCTATAAAATTTTCAATGTTAATTTCTTTAAAGTTTGGTTTCATACCAATAAGTTTTTTTATTAAAATGGAATAAAGATTATTCCAACTATAATGTGATTAAATTAATTCTAAATATTAAAAAAAAGTTTTACATAATTGGGAAAAGGATAAAAACGGCAAAATCCCACAAAGAATGCGAAATAATGAGTGGTACCAAGTTTTTGTTATACCGATACATTAATCCCCAAAAGATTCCACAAACCATTGCAGCCACTATCAACATAAAATTGAACGACCAAATATGAACCAATGTGTAAATTAACGTTGTGATAATAAACGCTTTCCACTCTCCATATTTTCCTATCAATTTATGCTGTACATATCCACGCCAAAAAATCTCTTCAGCGGGTCCCATCACAAATAAAAGACCTAACGCAATCCACAATTTGCTTTGCCCATCTTTCAGTGCATAAATATTATCAACTTGATCTCTCGCAAATCCGAACAACAAATTGGCAAAATATTCTCCAAAAAAGAACACAATCCAAAGAAAAACAGCCGCTCCAATTCCCAATCCAATAGCTTTTACATTAAATTGAAACTGTGTGAGCAATTCTTTTCTTAGCAAAATGGCAAGAAACATTAAAATTGCCGCAGAAATTGAAATCCCAATCCAAAAATTAATCCAATGACTTGTCCATTGCGAGAACATCAAAAACCATAAAAATATGGCTAATAAGATGGGATAAATTAATTTTTTTTCCATTTTTAGATTCTTATAAAATTCCTGCTACAAAATTGGATATGCTAAGTAAAAGACTAAAAATCATCACCAATTGTGCCGATTTTCCATCCATATCTTTTATCGATTCGGGTTTATCAACACTTGCTGAACGTATTTCTTTCACATTTTTAAGTAAAATAGGCAAAGAGAGCAATACGATTAAACTTAGCGGATGTAAAAAACCTAAAATAACCGACAAAATTATGATTAAGTAGGCTGAATAACCCAAAATTACATATTGAGCGATGGATTTTTTTATTCCTAAAAGCATTGCTTGTGTTTTTATATTGGCTTCTCCATCGTGTTTGATATCACGCATATTGTTTGCATGCAAAATATTCACAATCA
>JBDHYS010000340.1:0-2519 GCA_039811505.1 Paludibacteraceae bacterium
AAGGAAATTTAAGTGCGGGGGAAATCATCAATCAGATTCAATCGTTGCCCGAATTTGAAAAACTTACCAATATTGTTTATATGGGAATGGGAGAGCCGTTGGACAATGTTGATGCTGTGTTGAAAAGCTTGGAAATTATGACTTCTTCTTGGGGTTATGGTTGGAGTTCAAAAAGAATTACGATTTCTACCATTGGAATAATTCCTGCAATGATCACTTTTTTGGAAAAAAGCGATGCTCATTTAGCTGTCAGTCTTCATTCACCGTTTGATGAAGAACGGAAAAAATTGATGCCCATTCAAAATGTGTATCCAATTACAAAAGTGCTAAGTGAAATAAAAAAATGGGATTTGGGCAGACAAAGGAGAGTTTCGTTTGAATACATTATGTTCAAAGGTGTAAACGATACACCAAAACATGCACAAGAAATAGTGAAAATTTTGAATAGAATAAAATGCAGAATAAACCTAATCCGTTTTCATGCGATTCCGGATACTTCGCTTGAAGGAACCTCGTATGATGACATTGTTGCTTTTCAAAATTTGCTAAAATCGAAAGGACTTACCGTAACGATTCGGGCTTCGCGTGGAGAAGATATTTTTGCTGCTTGTGGAATGTTGTCCACAAAAGAACTTTTAAAACAGCAACAACAAACACCCGATTATTAACATCCGTTTTGTTTTTTATTAATCACTATTTTCTCAATTAAATCCTTTCATTTCTAATTATCCAAAATTTAAACACTATTTTTGTAATTCAATTTTTTCTCAAATTAAGAATGATAAAAAAAGTATGTGTTTATTGCTCATCAAGCAGCAAGATAGACAAACAATATATTGAAGCCGGAAAAGATTTAGGCAGAATTTTAGCCAAGCACAATTTGGAACTTGTTTACGGAGGCGGTTCAGTTGGATTGATGGGAGTTTTAGCCGATACGGTCTTAGAAAATGGTGGAAAAGTAATTGGTGTAATTCCGGAGTTTATGTGTGAAGTGGAATGGCAACACAACGGAATTTCGGAGTTGATTCTCACTAAAAACATGCACGAGCGAAAAGAAAAAATGGCACAAATGGCAGATGCGATTGTTGCTTTGCCCGGCGGTTGTGGAACTTTGGAAGAATTACTTGAAATAATAACTTGGAAACAATTGGGGATTCACTCGCTTCCAATCGTTATTGTCAACACGAATAACTATTACAAATATTTAATTGCACAGCTACAACGGTCTGCTGATGAGATGTTTATGCGCCCAGAACATTTAAAAATGTGGCAAGTTATAAATTCACCGGAAGAATTAATTGAGGCAATAAATAATCAAGAAAATGTTTTTCAAGATATGAGAAGATTTGCGAAAATCTGAACATATAAAAATAATGAACGATTCAATAAAACATATTGTTAATCATTTTTCAGAAATAAACGGAAAAATTATTCAGCAAAACGACAGTTTATTGTCGAATGATTCGATTTTTGTTGCTAAATCAGATACTGTTTTTTCTCCCTTTTCGGGATTTGTAGGTTTACCGATTTCGTCCGGTTTCTCAACAGAATCATGGATTTTTATCCTTTTCTTTTTATCCTTTTTGTTGTTATCGTTTATAGTGCAAAAGTCAGATGGAATTTTATCGGAGAATTTCAAATCTTTTTTTTCAAAAAGCAAATTGCAAAGTTCCATCCAATTTTTCAGATTGCAACCCTTTACTTTTGTTTTCACCGTAATCATTTTATCGTTTACCCTCTATTTTCTCTTGTTGAGTAATGAAAAAAGCAGTTTGGATTTTCTTCTTTTCTTGAAGTTTGGATCGGTGTTTATCCTGTTTTTTGTTGTGAAATATCTATTTTTTGAATTGATTGGATTTGTTTTTTTTGATATAAGAACAACACGAGAGTATCAAAAAGTTTACTTCACACTTTTAACTTTTTCAGCCATTTTTCTTTTTCCTTTTCTCTTGTTCTATATTTACCAGCCAAATTTTTGGATAAATGCTATTAACACCGTAGGGTTAATCTTTTTAATCACTTTTCATACTGTTTTGATTTTTAAACTATTCCAATTCTTTTTTGTAAAAAGAATAGCATTATTATACATTTTTTTGTATCTTTGCACCCTCGAAATTTTACCATTAATAATTTTAATTCGAGTTTGCGAAAATTTAATTTAATGTTTCATTTTTTAATACTTTATAGTCTTGAAAATTAAAAACATACTTGTATCACAACCCAAGCCGGAAACAGAAAAATCGCCCTATTTTGACATTGAAGAAAAATACAATGTAAAAATAGATTTTAGACCGTTTTTTAAGATTGAGTCTGTTTCTGTAAAAGATTTTAGAAATCAGCGTGTCGATATTTTGGAGCACACAGCAGTTATTTTTAACTCGCGTCATGGGGTTAATCATTTTTTTGGTTTGTGTGAAGAAATGCGGATTTCTGTTCCTGAATCGATGAAATATTTTTGTGTTTCGGAAGCAGTAGCTAATTATTTACAAAAATACATTCAGTACAGAAAGCGTAAAATT
>JBDHYS010000341.1:0-2515 GCA_039811505.1 Paludibacteraceae bacterium
ACCATTTAACGTATTGCGAAGAGAGAGGATATTCTGTTGTCCGTGAAATGGTTGGTCATGGTGTGGGACGTAATTTACACGAAGCGCCAGAAGTAGCCAATTATGGAAAAAAAGGGAACGGTGTTCTTCTCAAATCGGGAATGACGATAGCAATAGAACCAATGATAAATAAAGGAACTCGTAGATTGATTTTTGAGAATGATGGTTGGACAACAAGAACTGCGGATAGAATGCCATCTGCACATTTTGAGCATAGCGTTGCTATTCGACAAGGAAAAGCCGATATCCTCTCAAGTTTTCAATACATAGAGCAAGTTTTAGGAGATAGAGAATTTTAATTTTTATGGCAAAACAACAAGCAATTGAACAAGACGGAACCATTATAGAAGCATTATCGAATGCAATGTTTCGTGTTGAATTAGAAAATGGACATGTTATTACAGCTCATATTTCTGGTAAAATGCGTATGCACTACATAAAAATTTTGCCGGGTGATAGGGTGAAAGTTGAAATGTCCCCATACGATCTTTCAAAAGGAAGAATCTCATTCAGATACAAATAAAAAAATATATTTAAGTTATATATACGTCTTAAAAGAAAGAATATGAAAGTCAGAGCATCTGTGAAAAAGCGTTCAGACGATTGCAAAATCGTGAGAAGAAAAGGACGCTTGTATGTTATTAACAAAAAAAACCCAAAGTTTAAACAACGTCAAGGGTGATTAATTAATTTATTATACATAAAAAAATAATTTATGGCAATAAGAATCGTTGGAGTAGATTTACCCCAGAACAAAAGAGGGGAAGTTGGATTGACTTATATCTACGGAATAGGTCGCAGCAGTGCGCAAAAAATTTTGACAAAGGCAGGTGTCGATTTTGATACCAAAGTTAAAGACTGGACTGATGACCAAGCAGCTAAAATTCGTGAAGTAATCGGAGCTGAATTCAAGGTAGAAGGAGATTTGCGTTCAGAAACCCAATTGAACATCAAGCGTTTGATGGACATTGGCTGTTATCGTGGTATTCGTCATCGTATTGGTCTTCCACTAAGAGGACAAAGTACAAAAAACAATGCCCGTACACGTAAGGGAAGAAGAAAAACAGTTGCTAACAAGAAGAAAGCAACGAAATAATTACTAACCATTTGCGAGTTTTAGCAAAATAAATTAGAAAAAAAATTATGGCAAAAAAACCAGTTGCTACCAAAAAAAGGGTTGTAAAAGTAGATGGTGTTGGTCAATTACACGTACATTCTTCTTTTAACAACGTAATTGTTACCCTAACAAATTCGGAAGGTCAAGTAATATCTTGGTCATCTGCAGGAAAAATGGGTTTTAGAGGTTCTAAAAAGAACACTCCTTATGCTGCACAAATGGCTGCAGAAGATTGCTCAAAAATTGCTTTTGACTTAGGACTTCGTAAAGTGAAAGCTTACGTAAAAGGACCAGGAAATGGACGTGAATCAGCTATTCGTACTGTTCACGGAGCGGGAATCGAGGTTGTAGAGATTGTAGATGTAACTCCACTTCCACATAACGGTTGTCGTCCTCCCAAAAGACGTAGAGTGTAATTTATTTATTTTATAAACATTTTTATCATTTTAATTTTAAAGTAAATAACTGTACTTTTCCAACCTCTCACAGTTGCGGCTGCTTAAAAATTAGAATTATAACTTTGTTAATTAATGCAATAATAATTCAAAAAAAATGGCAAGATATACAGGACCAAAAACAAAAATTGCCCGTAAATTTGGAGAACCAATTTTTGGACCAGACAAAGTATTGTCTCGTAAAAATTATCCTCCCGGACAACACGGTAATTCACGCAGAAGAAAAACTTCTGAGTACGGTATTCAGTTGCGTGAAAAACAAAAAGCAAAATTTACCTATGGATTGTTAGAGAAACAATTCCGTAGAACTTACGAAAAAGCGCTTCGTACAAAAGGTATTACAGGGGTTATTCTTATGCAATTATTAGAATCTCGCTTGGACAATATCGTTTATCGTTTGGGCTTTGCTCCGACTCGTGCTGCTGCACGTCAATTAGTGAGCCATCGTCATATCACTGTTGATGGAAAAATTGTAAACGTAGCATCTTATCAAGTGCGACCAGGAGAAGTAATAGGAGTAAGAGAAAGAGATAAATCAATGGAAGTTATCAACAACTCTTTAAGTGGATTTAATCACAGTAAATATCCATGGATTGAGTATAACGAGTCGAACATGTCGGGTGTGTATTTGCATATTCCTGAGCGTGAAGATATTCCAGAGAACATCAAAGAACAATTAATTGTAGAGTTATATTCTAAAAACTAATAAGATTATGGCAATATTAGCATTTCAAAAACCTGAAAAGGTAATCATGTTGGAAGCAGATGATTTTCATGGAACATTTGAATTTCGTCCGTTAGAACCAGGTTACGGTATTACAATTGGTAATGCTTTACGCCGTATTCTTTTGTCTTCGCTTGAAGGTTTTGCGATAACATCTATCCAAATTCATGGTGTAGATCA
>JBDHYS010000342.1:0-2510 GCA_039811505.1 Paludibacteraceae bacterium
ATCTGTTCCATTTTTGCCATCGAACAGCCACCTTCAAATTGTGCGCCCGACTCAACAACAAGCGATTTTACTTTAATATCTCCGCTAATTTTTGCAGTGGAACGAAGCACCAAGCAGTCAGAAGTTACAATATTTCCCACAACTTTTCCGAAAATTTCGGCATTCACACAATGCAAAGTTCCTTTTAACAATCCGTTTTCGCCAATCACAATTTTCGATTTGCTCTCAACATTTCCCTCAATTTCGCCATCGAGTCTAAAATCGGTTGAAACAGCAATATCTCCTTTTAATTTTGTTCCTGCTGTAAGAATATTCACAGTATTATTATTCATTACATTTTGATTCTCTTTTTTAGCCATTTTTGATACTGTTTTTTTCAGGTTTTGGTAGTAAAATTCTAAATGTAGTCCCTACGTATAGTTCAGAATTTTTTACAAATATTTGTCCTTTATGGTATTTTTCAATAATTCTCTTTGTCAACGATAACCCCAATCCCCAGCCGCGCTCTTTCGTGGTATAACCGGGAGAAAATACTGTTTTGTAAAATTTACGCTCCATCCCTTTTCCCGTATCTGCAATGTCAATGGTAACGCCGCTGGATGAAGTTTTTACGTGAATATCTATTTTTCCGACTCCATTCATTGCGTCAATCGCATTTTTACAAACATTTTCAATAACCCACTCAAAAAGGGGTATGTTCAAGTCAATTTTGATTTCTTCGTTTTCGGGAAAATGGGTTAAAATTGTTACTTTATTGGAACTTCTTTTCTTAATATAACTCACTGCATTCAGAATAGCATCTCTCAAATCGGTCTGTTTCAAGTCAGGTTTCGAGCCAATTTTTGAAAATCTTTCAGCCACCACACTCAATCTATTGACATCTTTTTCCATATCTTCAATCAATTTGTCGTCTTGATGTCGCGATTTTAATAAAGCCGTCCAAGCCAAAAGCGATGAAATGGGCGTTCCTAATTGATGTGCCGTTTCTTTTGAAAGTCCCACCCAAACTTGATTTTGTTCTGCTCGTTTGGAGCTTGCAAAAGCTAAAATTACGATGATAAAAAACAGAAAAATTATTCCAAATTGAATGTATGGGAAATAGTGTAATTGCTTCAAAAGAGTCGATTCGTCATAATAGATAAATTGCTCTATATCATTGTCTAAATGGACAATAATCGGTTGTTTTTTAGCTTTAAATTCTTCTATTTTTTTAGTAAAAAATTGAGTATCATTCACTTTTGGCGTCTCAATATTCCGAGACGAAAGAAAGTTGTCATTTTCATCCGTCATAATTACCGGAATGGTTGTATTCCCTTCGATAATCGACAGTAAAAAATTCATATCTGCCTCTTCTGATAAAATCAATTGACGCGTTGCTTCTGCCCAAATTTCAATTTTTTTGGTCTCCTCAGTGGATAATCTATTTGCCAAACGGTTAGTGAAAAACGTAGAAATAATTACAATTAGCGTAGCTACTGCAATAAAAATATATTTCAACATCTGATTCGTTTGGTAGATTTTATTCATTGTATCTATTCGGTTTTTCTCAAAAGTTTCTATTTAAAACTTTATTTAATGAGGATTAGTATGTTTTTTAGATATTAAAAATCAAATTTATGTAAAAATTTTAATTATTCATTATGTTTTGAAAAATATTAAACTGTTCTTTTATTTTAGAGCGTTAAATTATTTTTCTAAAAAACAATAAACCTAAAAAAATATTTCTCTGTATTTAGTAGCATAAAAACATTTAACCAATTTATTATCATTAAAATAGCTAAACAAAGCAATTAAATTTACAAAAATATTTATTCTATTTCAATCATACAAGTGTTGTAGTGTTTTAAAATAAAATATCTTTACTAAAAAGTTTTCTGCCAATACTGTGCTTTTTCCATTTTATCAACTAATAAAAATAGCAATGATTATGAAAAATTTTACATTCTCGTTATTGATTATCCTACTATTTTGGGGAAGTAAAGTAAATTCTCAAACATTGAATCTTCCTGCACGTCCTGTTGCTGCCTTATCGGGACAAGAATTTGTCAATTTGGTAGCCTCTATGAATTTAACCGACAGAGAAAATGAAATTTACAATCAAGTGATGTCGGGCAATGTACCGGATTTCATACGAACATTAGTGTCGGTAACCAATACAGAAAATATTGGAGGAACATCCTATACTTTTACGTATTACGTAACGCCAGAATATTTGGCAATTGGTTCTAATGATAATTATTTTCTTTGTTCAATGACGCCGATTTTAGCACAACGAATTGCGTCTGCAACCAACACGATTATGCCAACAAAAAAAATGGTAGATAAAATTTGGGATGCAGCCCCTGTTCATCTTTCACCATCTACAATTCCTGCTTCGGAACAAATGACAACAATTCCCGTTATGGCTCAACATAACACCACAGTTTGGAGTCAGCGTCAAGCTTTGCTTGGTAGCTTTCCGCTTGGAAAATTGGTTGGCGGACACAAAAAAGATGTGATAATTTCAAATC
>JBDHYS010000343.1:0-2500 GCA_039811505.1 Paludibacteraceae bacterium
TTGAGCTTGTCTTAAAATGGCATTTAATGTTTTTGAAATGGAACTTTGAGCGTGAAAAATATCCTTTCGTATTTTGCTCAATTCAAGTGAAGCATTGTCTTTTATTTTTCCATATTTATCCAAAATTTTATCAATCTGTTTCACAATCAAATCAAAAGATTGGATATCAGCAGTAAGTTGTTTCAAATACGGAATTTTATCGTCTTCTTGCTTATGAAGAAACAAAACAAGTTGATTTACAACATCTAATGTGCGTTTCAATTCAAAAATTTCGACTTCATCTAAGAATAAACCTTCGATTTTGACGCGTGCCAAAGATTCTCTAATGTCAAAAAAATTACCGATTGGAAGTTCCTCCGTTTCCGATAAAAGCAAATTCATCATTTCATCGGTTAGGCTCAAAAAAGTGTTGATTTCTTCAAAATTAGCCGAAAAAAACATATTACCAACCTCTTCTTCACCCAATTTGCTAAGGCATTTTTTCGTCAGAATGTCTCGAATTTTGTCAAAACCAATTTTTTGTTCAAATGAAGCTGGATATAAATTGGCTGCAGATTTGTTTTTCAACAAGTTTTTCATCATTCGTTTTACGCTTTGGTCTTTGTTTTTGCCATTTCCCAAATCACATTCATCTCGTCAAGCGACATTTCTTTCAAGTTTCTACCTTTTCCAATGGTCTCTTTTTCCAAATAATTAAAACGGTTGATAAATTTCCGATTTGTCCGTTCAAGCGCATTTTCAGGGTCAATATCATACAATCGAGCCGCATTGATTAAACTAAACAACACATCACCAAATTCAGATTCCATTTTATCCTTGTCGAGTTTGTTTATTTCCACTTGAAATTCATTGATTTCTTCTTGCACTTTGTCCCAAACTTGCTCTTTTTCATCCCAATCAAAACCAACACTCCGGGCTTTATCTTGGATTCTGTAAGCTTTTATAAGTGCCGGAAGTCCTTTTGGAACGCCTCCAAGAACGGTTTTATTTCCGTCTTTTTCTTTTAATTTCAATGTTTCCCAATTTTCAAGCACAGTTGCAGTGGAATCGGTTTTCACTTCTCCAAATACGTGCGGATGTCTGTAAATCAGTTTTTCATTGATGTTTTTACACACGTCGAAAATATCGAAATCTTTCGTTTCACTTCCCATTTCGGCATAAAACACAACATGAAGTAACAAATCGCCCAATTCTTTACTTATTAGTTGCATATCTTTTTGTAAAATAGCTTCTGCCAATTCGTAAGTTTCTTCTATTGTGTTGCTGCGGATGCTTTCAAATGTTTGTTCTCTATCCCAAGGACATTCTGCACGAAGTCGCTTCATAACATCCAAAAGTCGTCCAAATTCTGCTAATTTTTCTTCGTTTGTGTGAGGAGTGTAATTTGTGCTCATTTTATTTTATTTTAAGCTACAAAGTTACGAAAAAATAATGTGCCAATTAAAATTTGATTTTCAACCTTTTAAAATTGAATGGAATAAAATTAAGCCCAAAGCGTTGGTATTGAGCTTAATTCGTTTGGCTTTCAGCCGAAGCTTTTTGTCTTATATGAAATTCCTGTAATTCAGCAAATTAATACTGTAAAACTCTTGGAAGCGTTTTGGCTTCTTCTACCCATTTTTCAACGGAAACAAGTGTTGGAGTTTTACGAACTAATTTTTTTTCTTCATTCACTTCTTCCATTTTTGCTGTTAGGTTTGCAGCATTGCGTTGTGCTAATTCCGGGACGGTGTCAACACCGGCTTTTTCCAATAATTCTGCATATTCTTGCCCTACTCCGTTTATTCTGAATAAATCTGCCATATTAGCAAAGCGGAGGATTTGTTTTTCAGAAATTCCTGAGTTTTCTGCTAATTCTTTCCTTTGTTTTGGAGTTTTGGTTGCTTCTAAAAGTTTGTCAGTTGTATTAACACCTGCTTCTCTAAGTTTTTCGCCTAAAGCGGGACCAATTCCTTCAATTTAGTAGTTTGCCAAAGTTTTTTCTTTTTTTAGATGTTGTTTTTAATAATGATATTCAAAAATAGACTATTACAATAAATATACCAAATAACTTCACATTTTTTTTCGCTTTACTCGTTTAGATACAATTATTAAAATATAAAATTGTCTATTTAAAAAATGTAATCTTTTCTGTTTACGCTTTTGATGTCTAAATTTTCACTATTTTTGTAGAGATTATTTTGCTACAAAACGAAATAATTTTCCTTAATTTAATTCATACTAAAAAATCTAATTTTAATTATTACTACTATGATTATCGGAATACCAAAAGAAATCATGCAAGGCGAAGCAAGAGTCGCAGCAACTCCCGAAACGGTGAAAAAATTTGTTGCGGACGGAATGAAAGTTTTAATCGAAACCGGTGCAGGCGTCAAATCATTGTTTTATGATGAACAATATGTAGAATCCGGAGCAGAATTAGTGTCGGATGTACGTATTATTTATGAGAAAGCCGATTTGATTCTAAAAGTGAAAGAGCCACTTTTCAACGAAGAATTTG